>CAZADK010000274.1:1507-6101 GCA_964483855.1 uncultured Rhodoferax sp. | reverse complement strand
TGCTGAAGAACAGCTCCTTGACCTCGACGGTGGTGCCGATCGCGCGCGCGATCGGGCGCAGTTCTCCGCTGCGTCCGTCCAGCGCAAACGCACCGCTGGCGCCTTCGGCGCGCGAGGCAATCACGCAGTCGGCAATCGCGTTGATGGCCGCCAGCGCCTCGCCGCGAAAACCGAAACTGCCCACCGATTCGAGTTCCTGCAGATTGCGGATCTTGCTGGTCGCGTGGCGCTTGAACGCGAGCGGCAATTCCTCGCGCAAGATACCCATGCCATCGTCCTCCACGGCAATCAGGCGCACGCCGCCCGCCAGCAGGCGAACAGTGATGGTGCGCGCGCCGGCGTCCAGCGCGTTGTCGATCAGCTCGCGCACGACCGAGGCTGGCCGCTCGACCACCTCGCCGGCGGCGATCTGGCTGATCAGTTCATCGGGCAATTCGCGGATGGCGCGGCGCGGCGCGGGGACTGGGGGGACGTTCACCGCGGCATTTTAGGTGGCGGGCCTGGGCCATCGCGGCAGCAGCGATAATCCCGCCCCATGGAACTTGCCGCCTTCCTCCTCGATTTCATCCTGCACGTCGACCGTTATCTGGAAACCTTCGTGCAGAACTACGGCGCCTGGGTCTATGCGCTGCTGTTCCTGATCATCTTTGTCGAGACCGGCGTGGTCGTGATGCCGTTCCTGCCCGGCGATTCGCTGCTGTTCGTCGTGGGCGCGATGTGCGGCGCCGGCCTGATGGATTACCCGACGATCGTGGGTTTGCTGGTGGCGGCGGCCATCCTCGGTGACCAATGCAACTACAGCATCGGTCGGTATTTCGGCCCCAAGGTGTTTCAGTGGGAGAACTCGCGTTTTTTCAACAAACGTGCGTTCGACCAGGCGCATGCGTTCTACGAGAAATACGGTGGCGTGACCATCATTGCAGCGCGTTTCCTGCCGTTCTTGCGCACGTTTGCGCCCTTCGTGGCGGGTGTTGCGTTCATGACCCGTTCCAAGTTCACGCTGTTCAACGTCGTCGGTGCACTGATCTGGGTCGTGGGCATCGTGACCATCGGGTATTTCTTCGGCAACATCCCGCTGGTCAAGGCCAACATGGACAAGGTGATCTGGGCGCTGATCTTCGTGCCGGGCCTGTTCGTGTTGTTCGGTGCCTGGCGCGCCCGGCGCAACGCATCGCGCCGGGCGGCCGCCGAACCGGGCTAGCACGAGAGAAGGTCAGGCTTCATTGAGCCGTGATTGCGGTCACGGAGATTTCATACGCGTGAAAGACCTGTACCGAGCGGTGCAGCATGTCGTTTTGCACCACGCCCACCTGGCGCGCCTCGCGCAGCACGGCCCTGCGGTGGTGATCGACTGCCAAAGGTATCATCGTTCCCATGACTGCGCCGCTCCACCCAGCAGCCCACTCCACGCCAATCGTGCTGCCCCGGAAGAACCCGCTGAGCCCGAAGAAACTCTTGCTCAGCAAGTGGACGGCGGTCTCACCGGCCAACCAGGAAAAGCACTTCGTGGTGACGCGTGTGGTCGAACCCGACCCACCGGCAGTTCGGATCGACTGGGTGGAGATCGAGGCCGTCCATTCCGGGCGTTCATCGATGGTGCGATGGCGTGAATTGACCGATGACACCCGGTGGCGGCAGGGCTGGGTATGAACTCACGGCCCCCCGCGTGCGTTGAACCTGCAAACGGCAGTCGACCGCTTGATGTGCGCTGGCCACGCCATGCGGCGTTGTTCGTCCTTGCGCACAGAAGTGCGCGGCGTCCTCTGGCCGTGCCTGGCGCGCCCGTCGGGGCACGCTCGGGCGCATTCAACCGCCGTTTGTAGGTTGAATGACACACGACCTGCCTGCAGCCGTCAGCGGCGAGCGCTTCGAGTTCGCCAGCCGGGCGGGTCGGCTGAGTGCCTATGTCGCGGGTCAGGGCCCGCCGCTGCTGCTGATCCACAGCATCAACGCGTCGGCATCGGCGGCCGAAATGCGACCGCTCCATGAGCACTATCGCGCGCTGCGTACGGTCTTCTCGATCGATCTGCCCGGTTATGGATTCTCCGATCGCAGCGATCGGAACTACACGCCCCGCCTGATGACCGATGCCGTTCACGCCGTCACCGATCAGATACGTGCCCGCTGCGGGCCGGCACCGATCGACGCGTTGGCCCTGTCGCTGTCGTGCGAATACCTGGCGCGCGCTGCCGCGGAAGCACCGGACCCGTATCGCACTGTGGCGCTGGTCAGCCCCACAGGCTTGCGGGGCCTGCGGCCGTGGCGTGGCGCTGCCGGCAGCACCCGAGGGCAGCCCTGGTTGTACCAGGCGCTGCGCGGACCCGGCAGGGGCTGGGGAGGCGCAGTGTTCCGCGCCTTGACCAAGCCTGGCGTGATCCGCTACTTTCTGCGTCGCACCTGGGGATCGAAGGAGATCGATGAGGCGCTCTGGGCCTATGATCTGTTGACCACGAAAGTAACCGGTGCGCAGCACGCACCGCTGCACTTTCTTGCGGCGAACCTGTTCAGCGCAGACATCCATACGGTCTACGAGCGGCTCGAGATGCCGGTCTGGATGTCGCACGGCGTGCGCGGTGATTTCACCGACTATCGTGGCAAGGTGATCGTGCAGGCCCACCCAAACTGGCAGTTCAGCGTTTTCCCCACTGGCGCGCTGCCGTACTTCGAGGTGCCGGTCGATTTCTGCAACGCGTTCGACCGTTTTCTGGCCATCAAGCCCGCAGAAGGTACCTACCCATTTCCGGATGACAACGGTGCGTCGATGACCCGGCCTTGAACGATGCGTTCGTCGATGCTGGCCACGGGTGGCTGTCGGGCATCTCACCGGGCGCCCGATGCGGCGCCGCTTGGAGATCAGAGGATCGGATAGGGCGCATCGTCGGGCGTATTCAATGCCAGATCGCGGTAAAAGTCCCACCCGCGCGCCTCGGTGTAGCTGCCGGGATCGCGCTGCGCCAGATATCGCGCGATATCGAAGTGATTGATCTTGTGGCCGACGGGTTCCATGTCCAGCCGTGCGGTGCCGCGGATGTGCGACATGATCGAACGGGCAACCAGCACATTGGCCCAGGGCGCCGCACCGATGCCATCGAGGCCGACGCTCGGGAAGTACAAATCCGGTGCGTCCAGGCTTCGAAAGATACTGCCACAGCGCGAGCCGAGTTGGTTGATGCCGCGGATGCCCGATAGTTGCAAAGCTTCGAAGTACGCGAGATCGACCGCGTAACCTGTGCCCCACAAAAGCAGGTCCGCGTCCAGCCGCGTCCGATCCGACAGCAGCACCTGCTGCCCCTCGATCGCGAGCACGCTGCCCGCATGCCGTTCGACCGCCTGGAAGTTGGCCAGCATGCGCGGCCGGCCGGGGATCAACTGGTCGCGCAACACATCGATCGGCAATGGCGGCTGGATCGCGTGGATGCCGAATTTTTGATAACGCGGCAATATGTCCGCCCGGATCGCCGCGTTCTGCTGCGCAGCGGTCATGCCGCTGGCCTGCATCTTCGCGTACGAACGCACGCTGCCGGCAATGGCCTTGGGCTTGCTTGTCGGCATGAACCAGCGCAGGCCGCGGTACACCCAGACGATGCGACGCGCGTGGTGTTCGAAACACAGATCGAGCAGGTCGAAGGCCGATGCACCGCCGCCAACGACCACGACGTCGCGCCCAGCCAACTCTGCAGGCTCACGCAAGGTGCTCGAGTGTCGTTCGCGCACCGTGGCATTGCGGCGCTGCACTTCGGGCATGACCGGCAGGTTGTGGCCACCCGTCGCCGCCACCAAATGGCGCGAGCGCACCAAGCCCTGCGGTGTGTCGAGCTCCCAGCACGTTCCGGTGTGGCGCGCACGGCGCACCGGGCTCGCCAGCCGGATGCCGTCGGCCAGGGCGAAACGTTCGACCCAGGCTTGGATGTTGGCCAGGATCTGCGGCTGCATCGGCCCGGCCAGGTGCAGGTCGCCCAAAGCCCAGTCGACAGGGCTGATCTGGATGTCTTGCCACGCCGGCAATTCGCGCCACAAGCCACCCACACCGTCCTGCCGCTCCAACAACAGCGCATCGAGCCCCGCTTGCCGGGCGTAGTACAGGTGGATGACGCCGGCAATGCCGCCGCCGACGATCGCCACGTCAAGTAGTCGTTCACGCAGCATGGACAAGCAGCACGATGCGGCCGTTCACCTTGCGGTCGAGCAAGCGTTGCATCGCCTGTGGAGCCTGGTGCAGCGGTAGCACTTCCTGAATCAGCGGCTTCAGCGCTCCCGCGGCCGTCAGCCGCATCAGTTCGTCATACATCCGGCTCGTCGCTTCGGGGTCGTGCTTCATCGCCGCACCGGTGAACACGCCGACGATCGAATAGTTTTTCAGCAGCGGCAGGTTCATCGGCACCGACGAATCGTGCCGCCGGCGAAACCGATCGGCATCAATCGGCCGTTCCAGGCCATCAGGCGCGTCATGTGTTCGAAGAGCTCGCCGCCGACCGTTTCGAAGCAGACATCGACGCCACGCCCGTCGGTGAATTGCTTGATCTTTGCGCGGACGTCTTCGCGTCGGTAGTTCAGCACTGCTGCGGCGCCATAACGGCGCACGATCTCGGCCCCC
>CAZADK010000274.1:0-1497 GCA_964483855.1 uncultured Rhodoferax sp. | reverse complement strand
CGCCGATGCCGGCAATCACTTTGGCTCCAAGGTGCACCGCCAGATCGACACTTGCCAGCCCGGTGCCGCCCGCGGCGCCGGTGACCAGCACCGTCTCGCCCGCCCGCAAGTGGGCACGCTCGACCAGTGCGTACCAGGCAGTCCCATACGCATGCCGCACGGTCGAGGCGACCTCGAAACTCAGGGCGTCCGGGATGCGGGTGCCTTGCCACTCATCGACCGCAATGCGTTCGGCGAACGCACCAAAAAAATCACCGCAGGCGATTCGGTCGCCAGGGCGAAAGCGTGTCACCGCATTGCCGGTTGCGACGACCACCCCAGCCGCGTCGGTGCCTGGCGCAAAGGGCAGCGCTGGTCGCATCTGGTATTGCCCCGACACCATCAGGCAATCCATGTAGCTCAGCGATACGGCGTGCACCTGGACCAGCACATCGGATGGCCCGGGTCGGGGCTCTGGCAATTCGCCCATCGCAAGCGCGGCGGGGCCATTGAAGCTGCTGCAGACCACTGCGCGCATGGGTGCCTCCGGTCGTTGTGCCGCAGTCTAACAGCGCCGTGCGGCACTACGGCGCGCTTGGCCCATGCCCCCAGGGGACTGCGCGCCGCGCCTTGCCCGCCACCTTGGGGCACCACGTCGCGGACCCCATCGATTGCTTCTTACGCCCAGAGCTTTGCGCGCATCGCAGCATGCCCGTGGCCCAGTGCGCGCAGCGATGCGCGCAACGCGGCGTCGATGGGCGTGGCCGCGGGCAGCGCCAGCGGTCCCATGGAGGAACCGTCCAGCGCATGGGGCACCCGCCAGAGGTAGGCCATCTCGGCCAGCTCGCGCCAGATCGGAATCACCAGACCACCCGCGCGAATCAAGCCCCACCGCATGCCGCCCCGCTTGAAGCCGGCTGGCCGAGCCAGGCCCAAGGCTGCAGCCGCCTTTTCAAGCGCGGCGAGAAACGCGTGTCCAGAGAGTGTGTGGCCGGCAAAGTGCAGGTTGGCGAAAGATGGCAGCCCCTCGGCGTTTGCTGCGGTAACGAAGCCCTGCGCCAGATCGGGCAGGTAGGCCCATGGATGGGCTACGTCCAGCGGGCCGGGGTAGACCAGCTTGCCCGACCCGATGCCCTTGGCGATGACCAGGTCGAACCAGCTGCCCGTGCCAGCGCCAAAAAAGTCCCCGGCGCGCAATACCGTCGCACGCAGTGTTCCCGCGGCGCAGCGGCGCTGCATTTCGGCCTCGATGGCTACCCGGATGCGGCCCTTGCGCGTGTCGGCCAGCTGCGGCGTGTCGCTGCGCAGCAGCGGCGGCATGTGGGTGCCGAAGTTGTAGACGTTTCCTGGCAACATGAAGCGGGCGCCAAGCTGTTGTGCCAGGTCCATGCCGGCTTGTGCCAGCGGCAGCGCTTCGCTGGCCCAGCGGGTGTACGGCGGATTCAGGCCGTGCACCAGTACCTGCGCGCCGGCTGCTTGTGCGCTCAAGGCCTGCAGATCGTTCACAGCCCCGTGCAC
>CAZADK010000273.1:0-6169 GCA_964483855.1 uncultured Rhodoferax sp. | reverse complement strand
CGCTCCTGCATCGCGGCGGCAAAACCGGCCGCGCCGGCACCTTCGGCGACATTGTGCGTATCGGCGAACAAGTCGCGCATGGCCTGTGCCACTTCCTCGTCGCTGACCTGCACCAGGTGGTCCACTTGCGGCGCCAGCGTGTCGAGCGCGTCCTGCTCCGCGATCCGGCAGGCCATGCCGTCGGCCAGCACGGTGCTCACCGGCGCCGCGACCACGCGGCCGGCCGCCAGCGAGTCGGCGTAGGTGGTGGCGTGGCTGCTGACCACACCGACGATACGCACCGGGTGCTGCAATGCCCGTTTGGCAGCGATCGCCCCGCAGATGCCCGAACCCAGGCCGATCGGCACATAGACGATATCGAGCTGAGGCACTGCGCGCAGGAATTCCCACCAGTAGGTGGCCACGCCGCGCACCAGTGCGACGTGGAAACTGGGCACCATCATCGCGCCGGTCTGCCGCGCCAGAGCCAGCGCATGTTCGCGGCTGGCCTGGAAATCGTCGCCGTGTTCGATCAACTCGGCGCCCAGTGCGCGCATGGCCGCGTTCTTCTCGACCGAGTTGCCGTAAGGAACCACGATGGTGCAGGCCACGCCATGGGCGCGCGCGGACCAGGCCACGCTCTGGCCGTGGTTGCCACGGGTGGCGCTGATGACCGCGCGCGGCAACGCGTCGCGTTGGCGCAGGTCGTCGAAAAAAGTCAGTCCGCCGCGGATCTTGAACGCTCCCAACGGGGTGTGGTTCTCGTGTTTGAGCCAGCAGTGCGTGCCCAGCCGCAGGCTCGACAACGCCCATCGGTATTGCGGCGTCGGTGGCATCGCCCGGTAGACAACCTTGGCGGCGGCTTCGATGTCGGCCAACGATGGCAGTTTCATCGGCAGCCGTTCCACGCCGGGATCGGCGCAATCGGGCAGTGCCTTGACGGCGCTGGCGCACGCGCCGCCGTGCGCTCTGCGGTGCTGGTCGGCGATGGATACGGGATCATGCCCTCGGACTGTAGCGTAGCTGGCAGGCAGCCATGAAGGCCCGATAGCCGAACCCGCACCGAACCGGCGAGTGGGTTCGCCCCAGGGTGGGCAGGGGAGTGGCGCAGCATTTCGGGCGGATCACCCGAGCGACATATGCCCGGCCAGTGCCGGATGCGGAATCTGGAACAGGCGCATGGCATGCGGGTTCATTGCCAGCGCGCGGGCGCGATGCGCATCGGCAACGGTGTTCTGGCCTGCGGCGGCGTGGATTTGCGCGGCGACGGCATACAGCCGCGCCGTGCGCCATCCGCTGTCCTGCACCTGGCCAATGAGTGCCAGCGCGGCGTCGGTCTGGCCACTGCGCAACAGTATTGTCGCGAGGGATATCTGTGCGTCGCCGTACGGCCGCATGTGCGCATTGCGCCGTGCCAGGTCAAGCGCCTCGCCAGGCGTGCCAAACTCCAGGAAATGTTTCACGGCATGGCCTGCGCCAGCCTGCGGGAACGCCGCCAGGCGCGCGCGATAGATGGCTCTGGCGCGCGCGATCCAGGGCAAGGCGGCTTCGGGCTGCTCGCCTTCGTGTAACAGCCGCGCAAGTTCGTCCATGTGCTCCGGAAGGCCGTGGCGCGCCACCAGGGGCTCCATCAGTGCGATCGCACCGGCCCGATCGCCCGTGAGGCGCCGTATTTCGGCGATATGCTCATCGACCAGCCACCAGCCTGGCATTGCATCGGCTGCCAGTTGGTAGAGCGCCAGGGCCTCGTCGAGTCGGCCCCGTTCCAGGGCGACCAGTCCGCGCTGCAGCTTGAGCCAGGCCCAGGTCGCTGCCGATCCGCCGTGGTAGCGTTTCTCGGCTGCTTCGAGCAATGCCGCCGCCTCGCCTGGCGCGCCAGTGTTCAGCCGGAACAGGGCCAGTCGGATGTAATGGCTGCCGTGCCCAAGCTGGTTGACCAGGTCCCGGTAAATGGCTTCGGCGGCCTGGTACTGTCCCGAGTACAAGGCGATGTCGGCCGACAACGCGGCTGACTCGGTCGGATCCATCGTTGCGCTGCACAGGCCCAACGCCGCGCGCGCTTGCTGGAGCCGATGCAGTGCGAAATGCAAGCGCGCCTGGGCCTGGCACAGTTGCGCGCCGTTGCGCGCCCGCGCAGCGCCCTCGTCGAGCAATGCCTGGGCAGACTGGTAGTCGTCCATGTTGCCGTTCAATCGGGCCCGCTCCAGGTACAGCAACACCGTTTCCTGGGCCAGCGCCAGATTGTCGGGCTGCGAGCGGACTTGCCCCAGCGCGGTATCGATGCTCCGACTCAACGTTGTGAGTGCCTGCCCATAGTTTTCACGCTGGCCTGACGGTGCGGGAGGCTGCGCGGTGTTTTGCGCGGTGCTGACCGTGTGGGTCGGCACGATCAGCACCGGACGCTGGCCGTCGCCGCATCCGGCGACAAGGCCAATGGCCATCAAGCCCATGTGCAACCGGCGCCACACGGGCACCGCGTGGCAGCCTGGATACGCGGGCAAATGGCCGGATTGCACGGCCTCAGGGCGCCGGATGAGCGGCGCGCAAGAACGGAAATACCGATGGCAACGGAGTGCCAGCTTCGTCCCGCGTGGCATTGATGGTCCCGACCAGCGCATCGAGGGTATGCGGCGCGCCGATGCGCAGCAGCGCGGCTGCCAGCAACCGGTCGATCACCGGGTCGTCGAAGCCGCGCCCATTGGGCCATCCCGTTGTCACGTTGGGGTTGTAGGTGATCACATCCGGTATCACCACCGGCCCCGCCAGCGCCACGCAGACCGAGATATCCACGTCGGAAGGGCCCAGCGGCGGCACGGCGGTTTCGACCGAGCACGGTACCAGGCCCAGCGCGCGCAACTGCGGGCCGAGCTTGAAGTGGATATTGGCCAATGCGTTGGTTTGTGGCCCCTGGGTCAGCATGAAGGTGAAATCGCGTGCGTCGTTGATCGGGTCGCCCCGGTTGAGCGCATCGCGCTGGTTGTCGAAGCGATTGAACGGGTTCGTCGCGCCCGGGTTGACCGGATTTCCGTTGCCGTCCCGCGGTACTGGTGCGCCGTCGTTGCGGGACAGCAAGGCCGTGCCCAACGCTGGCTGGCCCATGCGATCGACGCGCGCATAGCGGTCTGGCGTCGCCGTGGAGAACACAAACGCGTCGCCCGTGGTGCCGCCCTCACCCCCGCCGCCGCCGCAGGAGACCAGCGCCAATACGCTTGCCAGCGGCAGCCAGCAGCGCACGCAGTGAGCGTGGCGCAGTTTCATTTCAGCCCACCAACCTGCTGGTGACTGCCCATACCCGCAGCAACGGACGGCTGCCGTCGGGCAGGCGGGGTGCCAGCGCATTGATGTCCATGTCGAACGCGATCACCGATACATTACGAAAGGCGAACGAGTCGCGACGGGCGCGGCTGCCGATGCCGAAGGCGGTGACCAGATCACCGTTCTGGCCCGGTGTCTGGAAACTCGTGAACAGCGCGCCCAGACCCTGTGCGTCGAAGAAAAACGGATCGTTGCGCAGCCCAGCGAAGGCCTTGATGCCGCTGTGAGTGGCGAACACCTGATCGACGGGCCCCGAGAAGTTTCCGCCCGCGCCCGGTACATTCTCGAGTTGCAAGCCGCACTCGCCAGCGCGATTGGTGCCCAGCCGCGCATGGATCGTCACGTCGGCGATGCTGTCGAACTGCCCAGCGGCGTTTGCCCTGTCGACGTGGAAGGAGTACAGGACGCGCGGATCGCAATAGAAACTGGCGTCGATGCGCGAACGCGGAGCCGGACGACCACCGAACGTGATCGCACCGACCAGCCGGTTGGCGGATTCAGGTGAGGGAAAGACGAACACGTCGGCGATGTCTGCGGCAGGGTCCGCGTCGGCTGCAGGGGACTCTGCATGATCGGCCGACATGACAGTGAAGGTGGCCAGCGAGGCTGCCGCCAGCGTCAGCCGGGTCGCTCTGTTCAAGTTCAGCGCCACACGTATCTCCCAAGTCGTGCACAGCCGGTCTCTGGCTGCGCGTTGCCGGTTCGCACCGCAAGGGCCGGGTGGGTTCGGCGGCCGGGCCAACGGCTCGGTTTGGCGCCAGGCGCCTGGGCGAACGCTGCGCGTCGTCCGATGGTACGGGATAACAGTGTGCTTTTCGTTGACTCGGGCGGTATTGCAGGTGTCCAGTGTGTTGCGGCAGCCACGGTTTCCCGTCCGTGCCCGTGGCCCGCCAGCCCGGCTTCGCAGGCCAACGGCATCGCCCTGGCGACGTCAGATGAGGACCGTTCCGGTTATGCAGGTCACGCTCGGACCGCCGACCCAGATTTGCCGATCCGCATCGGTGGCGATCGAGATCCGGCCGTCACGCCCCAGGCTGGCTCCCTGCGCCGCCAGATATTGGGCCGGCACATGACCCTCGGATGTCAGCCACTGGGCCAGGCTCGCGTTCAGGCTGCCGGTGACCGGGTCTTCATTGACGCCCAGATGTGGCGCGAACCCGCGCACGTCCAGCCGGGGCTCGCCGTCGCCGGCGTCGGCCCGTACCGCGGCAACGCCGACCTTTTGTCCGGTTGCAGCAAGCTGGCCGAAGTCGGGCTTGAGCCGCGCTACGGTCGCCGGGTCGTCCAGCAGCAGACCGATCCAGGCCGTGCCGTTGTCCAGCAATTGCGCCGACACCACCTGGGCCGGATGCAGCCCCAGTGCGGCCACCACCGACGCCAGCAGAGGCGCGTGCACGTCGCGACGCGCCAGTTTCGGCGCGCCAAATGCCAGCCGCGCACCGTCGCGGTGGATCTGCACCAGGCCCACGCCACACTGCTGCACCACCAGCGCGCCGCCCTTGGGCGTGCCACCCGCCGTCAGCCAGGCGTGGCAACTGCCCAGCGTCGGATGACCGGCGAACTGCAGTTCACCGCCCGGCGTGAAGATGCGTACCCGGTAGTCGGCGCCAGGGTCGGTCGGCGCGAGCAGGAAGGTGGTCTCCGACAGGTTGGTCCAGTGTGCGAAACGCTGCATCGCAGCATCGTCCAGGCCGTCGGCCTCCAGCACCACCGCCACCGGGTTGCCGCGGTACGGTGTGGCGGTGAAAACGTCGACTTGCTGGAACGGGCGTTGTCGGGGTGGGACGCGTGCAATCATCGTGTCGTGGTTCAGGTTATGGTGTGGTCGAGCACGCCCCTGCTGGCGGGGCGTGCGCAGAGGGCTGCGTACCAGCGCTGCAAGTGCGGCCGCGGCGGATGGGACAGCGGCAGGCCAATCCAGCGGTGCATCTCGCAGCCCAGCGCGATATCGGCCATGCTGAATCGATCGCCCGCCATGGAGGCCGATTGCGCTAGCTGCCGATCGAGCAGATCGGCAGCGGCGACATGCGCGCCATCGATGCGTTGATCGAACTCAGCCGAGCCCAGGTATGCTGCATCCTGGCCTGCACATCCGGTCAGGGTCAGGCGCCAACCGGCATCGACTCGCGCACCGCTGCAGCCAGTGCCGCGACACCGTGCTCGATCTCGGCAACGCTGGGCGTGACGAACGACAGCCGCAGTGTGCGCGGATCGGGATGGTCGGCAAAAAACGCCAGGCCGGGCACGAAGGCCACGCCCTTGGCGACCGCCTTTGGCAGCAGTTCAACGGCGTCCATGCCCCGGGGCAGGCGGGCCCACAGGAACATGCCGCCTTCGGGCCTGTTCCAGACCACGCGGTGGTCCGGGTCGGCCTCGCCCTGGCCTGGCATCTCGCGCGCCAGCGCGGCCAGCATCGCGTCGCGCTGGGCCTTGTAGCGTGCGCGGATGGTCGGAATATGGCGATCCAAAAAGCCGTCCCGCATGACCTCGGCGATCATGCGCTGGTTGAAGCCCGGGCTGTGCAGGTCGGCCGCCTGCTTGGCCTGCAGCAGCTTGGGAAACACGGCTTCGGGCGCGACCAGGAAACCCAGCCGCAGCCCCGGCGCCAGTACCTTGGAGAACGAGCCCAGGTAGATGCATCCATCCGGGTGGCGTGCGGTCAGCGGCGGCGGTGGCGGCTGGTCGAACCACAGATCGCCATAGGGGTTGTCCTCGACGATCGGCAGGCCCAGTTGCGCGGCGGCGGCCGCCAGTTCAGCGCGCCGCGCCTCACTCATCGTGCGCCCCGTGGGGTTCTGAAAGTTGGGCAACACATACAGAAACCGCGGTGCGTCGCCCGCCGCGCAGCGTTGGCGCAGGTCGTCGATACACACGC
>CAZADK010000272.1:0-6201 GCA_964483855.1 uncultured Rhodoferax sp. | reverse complement strand
GCCCTGAGCCGCCGACTCGGCTGTCATGGTGCGAAACGGCAGTGCGATCGCCGGGTCGTAGTGCAAGGTCACGGCGCCGCTGCCATCGGCCAACGGGCGGACCATGCCGCGCGACAGGGCCAGCCACTGCTGCGGGGTATGGGGGCCGAAACCGGTCGAGATCGCCCACATGGCATCGGCGGCCTGCTGCACGTCGGCAAAACGGCCGGTCTGCCCCAGGTAGGTGCCGATACGCGCCAGCGCCTCCCAACGAATGACCGGGCCGACATCGTTGAGCACCAGGCGCCGCACCTTGACCGGCAACGGCAGCTCGGGCTGGCCACACAACACGATGCCGATCAGTCCGCCCATGCTGGTGCCGACCCAGTCGAGCCGACTCGGCTGGAGCTGGGCCAGCAGCGCCAGCATGTCGGCGGCATAGGTCGGGATCTGGTAACCCATCGGCTCCTTGAGCCAGTCGCTGCGGCCGCGTCCGACCACGTCAGGGCAGACGACGCGAATCGGCTGCGTGCTGCGCTCGCACAGGCTGCGCGCCAGGGCGTCGAAATCGCGCCCCTGGCGCGACAGGCCGTGGACACACACCACCACGTTGCCGGCCGTGGCATCGCCCCATTGCCAGTAAGCCATGCGGTGGCCGCCCTGCGCATCGGGACAGGGGACATACTTCAATTCGGGTTCGGTCATGGTCACAACGGCTGCAAAAAGTGTGTCGGGCGAAGGCAGGATAATGCCTTTGGCGCATCGTAATTGAATTGGAGGTTCATCATGCTCAAAGGCAAGACGGCGTTGATCACCGGGTCCACCAGCGGCATCGGCCTGGGTATTGCACAGGCATTGGCACAACAAGGTGCCAACATTGTGCTCAACGGTTTTGGCGACATCGAGGGCCCCAAGGCTGCCATCGCCCGGCACGGCGTCAAGGTGGCCTACCACGGCGCCGACATGGGCAGGCCGGCCGAGATCGAGGACATGATCCGGGTGGCGGCCGAGCAGTTTGGTCGGGTCGATATCCTGGTCAACAACGCCGGTATCCAGCATGTGGCGCGGATCGAGAACTTTCCCGCCGAGCGTTGGGACGCGATCATTGCGATCAACCTGTCCAGCGCATTCCACGCAACGCGGCTCGCCCTGCCGGCGATGCAGGCCGCCAAATGGGGCCGCATCATCAACATCGCCTCCGTGCACGGACTGGTGGCCTCGGCCGAGAAGTCTGCCTATGTCGCGGCCAAGCACGGCATCGTTGGCCTGACCAAGGTCACCGCGCTGGAGAACGCCACCAGCGGCATCACCTGCAATGCGATTTGCCCAGGCTGGGTGCTGACTCCGCTGGTGCAAAAGCAGGTCGACGCCAGGGCTGCCAGCCAGGGCGTGTCGAACGACCAGGCCATCAAATTGCTGTTGGGCGAGAAGGAACCGTCGCTGCAGTTCACGACGCCCGAGGAACTCGGTGCGCTGGCGGTCTTCTTCTGCTCGGCGGCCGCCAACAATGTCCGTGGCGTGGCCTGGAACATGGACGGCGGCTGGGTCGCGCAATAAGAAAGCAGGGACCGACGTTCCCATCGACAGTGGGAAAGCGACCACCCCGCCATCGCCGAGAACGCGTCAGGCGGCCGTCCAGCGGGGCCCTGTGTGCCCAGGTGGGCACGGCCGGCGCCGCACGCGGGTCAGTTGCGATTCAATTGCTGTTGTTTGCGCGCCTGCTCCGCCAGACGGCGTTGTTCACATACCGGGTGCTGGGCCAACGTCGGCTTGGCGCACTGTTCGCTCATGCAGATCTGGTAACCGAGCAAGATCCGACCGGTACATGCCTGCTCCGGGTTCTCTTGAACCGACACCCGCGGTTCCGCGGCCGTCTCGCTGACCGGCGCGGTCGATGATCCCTGGGCTGCGACGGGTGACGGGGTTGGCCGTGCACCAGGCGCCGCTGTCCCGGTGCGGGTGTCGCCTGCGGCCGAAGCTCGGGATGCCAGTGCCTTGGCGCTGACCGACGGCGCCTGCGCCGGGGCTGGCGCTGCAAGTTTCTCAGGCTGGTCACCGGCACGCGCAGCGGGCAGCTGCGCGGTAACCGCGGTTGCCGCTGCCGCTGCCGCGCCCACGGCATCGCTGGCCGGCCCCGTCGGCACCGAGACCCCTTGCGGCGGCGCCAGCACCGCGGCAGATCCGTCATCGCCCTGCTCCCGAGCTGCACGGCCATCACCGGCCTGCCACCACACCACCAAAACCGTGGCCAGCAGCAACATGGCGACGACGGCAGAACGCGCCCGTACCGCCTGACGGCGGCGCCTGTCCAGGCGCACCTGATCCGTCGCTTGCTGCGCTGGCGTGGATGCGGCCGTGGCCGCGCGACTGGTCGGCTGCGTCGCTTCTGTCGCCGCGACCGCTGCAGTGGCTGGGTCCGGCTCCCGAGGTTCGATGCGCGTCGCGGTCTGCTCACCGACAAAGACGACGCCAAGCTTGCGCAGGCGCCGCCGGGCCAGATCGGCATAGATGCCGTCGGGAAACCGGTCCAGGAAACCTTGCAGGTCGAGTGCATCGTCGGAATCGCGCACATCTTTCCAGTACACGAGTTCGATTTCCTGCGTGACCGTCGGCAAGGAGCGCGCGGCGCCTGAGGAACCGGATTGCCGCCCCGCGGTTTCCGGGCCGGATGCGGCTTCCAGGGGCATTGGCGCCGTGGACTGGTCAGGCACCTGGTCGCAGGCCAGCACCAGCGCATCGCGAAATGCCCGTGCATCGGCAAACCGGTGCTCGCGCGACTTGGCCAACGCGCGGGCCAGCAAGGCGTCCACCGCTGGCGGCAAGCCCGGTTGCCAGGTGGAAGGCGCCGGCGGGTCCACCCCGATGATCTGCGCGATGATCGCGAACTCGTTGTCCCCGGTGAAGGGCTGGCGTGCGGTCAACAACTGGTAGAGCACGATACCGGCGGAGAACAGGTCGGCACGTGCATCGACCGACTGGCCCTGCACCTGCTCCGGCGACATGTATTTCAGCGTGCCGACCATGGTGCCGCGGGTACGTGTGGCGTCGCCGGCATCCTGCATCCTTGCCACGCCGAAATCGGCGAGCTTGATACGGCCATCGGCCTCGATCAGCAGGTTGGCCGGCTTCACGTCCCGATGCACGATGTTCTGCGCATGGGCATACGCGAGTGCCGACAGCAGGTCGCGCATGATGCGCACGGTTTGCTCCAGCGTGCAGGTGAGGCCGCGGTCCAGATGGTGCTTGAGGTCCTGCCCCTCCACATACTCCATCACCAGATAGGCGACGTCACCATCGCGGCCCGAGTCGTAGACGCTGACGATGTTGGGATGCTGCAAACGGGCAGCGGACCTGGCCTCGGTGCGAAAACGCGCCTCGTAGTCGGCCACGCCCTCGCTCGAGAGGCCCTGTATGGAAATGGTCTTGAGCGCCACGCGGCGTTCGAGGTTGGGGTCGTACGCTTCGTAGACCGTTCCCATCGCGCCTTTGCCAAGCACGCGCACGATGTCGTAGCGACCCAGCTTGCTCAGCGGACCCATGGGGAACCAAAACTGCTCATGGCGCGATTTTCGCCGATATCGTGCCGGCACCGGAACGTGAACCAGTCGGCGGTAGGGCTTGGCAAGACCCGGACAACCCGGCACCCGCACAATGGGGCCCATGGCACCACCCGTTCCGACCCCCGATCCGGCCCAGGCAAACCTTGGCGCGATGACGCGTCTGCGCCAGGGTTATCGGGCGCTGGTGCTGGGTTGTACCGGCAGCCTGGGACAGGCTTGGATGCAGGCATTGCAGGCCGATCCTCGCTGCGCGGGCGTCACGGGCCTGTCGCGCAACACCGAGCCGTCGATCAGGCTGGAACACGAGGACGACCTTCGGCGAGCGGCAAATTCTGTCGCGGCTGGCGGCGTGCTGCATCTGGTGCTCGACGCAACCGGCGCTTTGCAGATCGACGGCCGCGGGCCCGAAAAACGGCTCGACGAACTCGACGCAACCGCCCTGCTGCGCGCCATGCATGTCAACGCCATCGGACCGGCCTTGGCAATGAAACATTTCGTGCCCTTGATGGCCACCGGTGAACGCGTCATCTGGGCCAAGATATCGGCCCGCGTGGGCAGCATCGACGACAACCGCAAGGGCGGCTGGTACGGCTACCGCGCATCCAAGGCGGCGCTGAACATGCTGTTGCAGACCGCCGCGATCGAGGTGGCCCGGCGCCGGCCATTGGCGGTGGTGGCCGCACTGCAACCCGGCACGGTGCGTTCAGCGCTGAGCCGGCCGTTCGTGGGCGACGATGCGCTGGATCCGGCGATTTCCGCGCGCGGGATGCTGCAGTCGATCGACCGGCTCGAAGCCACCGGGCGGGCTCACTTCATCGACTATCGCGGTGACTCGATACCGTGGTGAGACAGGGTTATCGCCGGATCGCCTCGGCACGCCATGGCGCAGCGCGAGGTCGGGAATTTGACCTGTCGCCAACACCCTGTCATCGACAGGCTGACAATCCGAAGCGTTGATGACTGACCCTTCCCCTTTCACCGTCGCGCCGTGGGCGACCCGGCTGGGATACGCCGGCCTGCTGCCCTTTGTCGCACTGGCCGCGTGGATGCTGGTGGCAACGGCGGACCAGCGCGGATTTCCTGCGCGGGCGCTGCTCGCGTATGGCGCGACCGTTGCCAGCTTCCTGGGGGCGATCCACTGGGGACTGGCCATGCGTTCGGAACAACCGGGCGACGACACCACCGCGCGCGACTATCTATGGGGCGTGGTGCCGAGCCTGGTGGCGTGGTGTGCCCTGCTCGCAGATGGGGCGATCGGCCTGCTGATCCTGGTCGTGTTGTTGTGGGCCTGTTATGCGGTGGACCGCACCCGGTATCCAGCCCGCGGACTGCGGCACTGGCTGTTGCTGCGCCTGCGCCTGACACGGGTCGCCAGCCTGAGTTGCCTGGCGGCGGCAACGACCATGGTGCTGGCATGAATCCGATCCAGCTCCATACCGACTACGCAGTGCGTTGCGTCGTCAACAGCCACCAATTGCCGTGGCTGGAATCACCCTCGCCCCTGGTCCTGCGCCGCATGCTCGAGCGCGATGGCGGCGAGGTTGCGCGCGCAACGTCGGTGGTGCGTTATGAACCGGGCGCCCGCTTCGAGACGCATACACACGCACTGGGTGAAGAGATCCTGGTACTCGAAGGCGGATTTGGCGATGGACAAGGCAATTACGGGCCCGGCTGCTACATCCGCAATCCACCGGACTCGCGCCACGCGCCGTTTTCCAGCGTGGGCTGCACGATGTTCGTGAAGCTGCGGCAACTCGACCCGCGCGAGACACAACGCGTCGTCATCGACACCGGTCGCGCAGCGTGGGTAGCCGGACGGGTTCCCGGCCTGACGGTTCTTCCGCTGGCCGGCTTCGCCACCGAACACACGGCCTTGGTGCGGTGGGCGCCCGGTACCGTTTTCCAGGCCCACCGCCACTTCGGCGGCGAGGAGATCCTGGTGCTCGAAGGCGTGTTTTCGGACGAACGCGGGGACTACCCGGCGGGGTACTGGATACGCAGCCCCCATCTCAGCTCGCACCGGCCGTTCAGCCGCGAAGGCTGCCTGATCTGGGTGAAGACGGGGCATCTGCCGCCGCATTGATGTGCGAAGCCCCGAACTGGGCGCAGCTGCTGGACAAAGCCATCGACAAGAACTCGCGGATGGCGGTTGGTCGTGTATTGATCGCGCAGATGCAGATATTGGTATCGAGCAATCAACGGATCACGGCATCAACGCCTCACGCTCCTGCGCCGCAGGCTGATCCCGCTGCAGCAGAAAACCGGGTTCGAAATGGTCCAGCGACGCCTCCAGCACCGACCAGGGGCCATTCGTTGGGAACAACAGAACACCGTTGCCGAAGTGCCTGACTACCGCTTCAGTACCGGCGAACCGATACTCCTTTGGCAAGCGTACGGCCTGGCTTCGTCCCACCCGGCATCCGCACCGGGCTGGGCGACGAGCTGACGCTGCCCAACGCTCTGGTGCTTGGTACAGTCCCCCGGCTCGGCCTCCCAGCGCCTGATGCATTTTTCTCAACACGGGAGCCAGTCGCCGATGTACCCGAACCGAGTTTTGAAGTTCCGGCCATGAAGGGAAAGCGCCTGTTACGCGGGCTGACCTGGGGCGCCGCGGGGTTCCTGGGCCTGATGCTGGTGTCGGCGCTGGCATTGCCGCCACTAT
>CAZADK010000271.1:0-6203 GCA_964483855.1 uncultured Rhodoferax sp. | reverse complement strand
GTCGTTCTTGCCTTTGAGGGCAACACCGAAACATTTTTCCTTGTCGGCCGATTGGGCCAGCACGGGCGCGGACGCCAGCGTCATTGCGGCGCCAAAGGCGAGTGCGAGCGCCGCGCCGGATGCATAACGGGAAGTCTTGGATGGGGTCATGGTCATCTCCTTGAGTAATCTGGCAGGGTTGAATGAAACTTTCAGGGGCACCGTCGGGTTCCAATGTGTCCGGTGCTGATGGTTGGTCGGCGCGCGCGTGCCGTTCTTACGTTGATGCCGAGGCCGCGCACGACGCGGGCGGGCTCACGGCGCCGGCAGCACGTCGGTCTCGGGGTGGAACGCGAACCAGGAGAAACAGTACGCCATCGTGCCCGGCCTGCGCAGCGGCGGATCAGCGCCCTGCGCCGGACTGGCGCCGTGTGTCGCGCAACATGAACAGGTATAAGGATTCCACCTTTTCGCGTGCCCAGGGCGTCTTGCGCAGGAATTTCAGGCTCGATGCGATGCTGGGGTCGTGTGTAAAGCAGCGCACAGGGACACGTTGGCCAAGGCCCGGCCAACCGTACGTTTCGACCAGTGCCAGCAAGATCTTCTCCAGCGTCATGGCGTGCAGGGGATTGCGCGGTTGCGCCGCCGGATCGTGGGTCATGGGTTCACGCCAGGGTTGGCCGGTTCACGCTGCGCATCGATCCATTCCGCGCTGCGGCGCCACAATTGCGCGGCCAGCGTCGTGTCGCGCGCCAAGGCGCTGGGTGTGCGGGGCTGGCACTTGTCGTAATACAGGCCGGTTTCACCCGCCACCTCGGCAGCGGTGGCGCAATGCAGTGTCGTCAGCGCGCCTTTCTCGGCCGAGATCATGCCCAGCTTCATCAGTGGCTGGATCGGCCATGGCAGGGCGCGCCAGATGTCCGAGGCGACGACGCCGGGATGCAGCGCATAGGTGCTGACGCCGCTGCCGGCGAGTTGGCGCCCGAGTTCGGCACTGAACAACACATTGGCCAGTTTGGAGTTGCTGTATTCGTCGAGCGCGGTCCGGCTGCGCGTGCGCTGGCGCAGCGCGTCCCAGTCCAGACCGGTGGCCCGGTAGTGCGCCCGGCTGGCCACGGTGACGATGCGCGCTGGCGCGCAGGCCATCAGGCGCTCGCGCAGCAGCTGGGTAAAGAGGAAAGGGCCCATGTGGTTGACGCCGAACGCCAACTCGAAACCCGATGCGGTCAGGCCGCGCTGACCCAACAGCCCGGCGTTGTTGACCAGCAGGTGCAGCGGCAGGTCGCGCCCGAGGAAGGTTTGTGCACAGGCCTGCACCGATGCGAAGTCGCCCAGGTCCATCTGCAGCGCCTCCACTTGCGGGTTGCCGCTGGCGCCGCGGATCCGCTCCAGCGCCGTGCGGGAGGTGACCGCATCGCGGCAGGTGATGAACAGGTGCGCGCCGCGGCGAGCCAGTTCGCACGCGGTGACCAGTCCGATACCGGTGTTGGCGCCGGTGATCAGCGCGACACGACCGGACAGCGGCTTGTCGGTGGGCGAGGCAAGGGGCATGGCAGCGAAAGCCCAGTCGAGACGGGCACAGTAGTACGGCAGGCCGATGTTACGCGCTGGCGAATGGATCTTCTGCACGGGCCGGCGACCGGTTCAGCCCATGCAGTTGCCACCGTCGCCCGGTGGGGTGGCACACGACGATGACAGTCCATCCAGGCATCGTGATCGGGCGCATGGCGCACTCACCCCACGGGTGAGTCTCGTCGTGGCCAAAATTGTCCGTGTTCATCTGCGTTGCCAGCGCAAATCAAGCGGTCGACCGTTTGTAGGTTCAACGCACTCACAGGGGTCATTGGGCTTGACGGCCCAGACTCAGGTGTAGGTCACCCAGTCGCGGTACGGTGCATCGTCCAGGTGCGGCAGGGTGTTGTAGGTCAGCAGCATGTGGCGTTTCGGATTGAACGCAAATTCGGTCACTGCGCTGTTTCGGATACGCATGTTGAGCTCGATCGTCGTCTCCGGCGCGCAGCCCAGCACCTGGCCGACCGCGGTGGCGATCGGCCCGCCGCTGGAGACCAGCAGCACATGGCCCTCGTGGTTGC
The DNA here is from genome assembly GCA_964483855.1 of uncultured Rhodoferax sp. Taxonomy (GTDB): domain Bacteria; phylum Pseudomonadota; class Gammaproteobacteria; order Burkholderiales; family Burkholderiaceae_C; genus CAISIP01. The sequence goes on along the minus strand of CAZADK010000271.1, from coordinate 4,131 downwards.
TGCGCACATCGTCGAGCACCTGCCGGATGCCGGCGCAGAAGTCGTCGTACGTCGGCATGCCGCGCGGGCTCACGACACCGTTCATCCATTGCGTCAGTCCATCGCGCAACAGCCGGAAATGGTGGCGGTATTTGTCGGGTGTGTCGGGTTTCTCGAGCCGGTGGGGATGCACGGTTTCAATGACCGCCACACTGTCGTATTCGTTGAGTGCGGCGTTCTCCCGTGCAGTCAAGTCGAGTCTTGCCCCTTCGCGGATGCCGTCCCAGGTCTGTCGTTGTCGTCGCAAGGTGCCGGTGATGGCGGCGTCGAGCTGCACGCCGCGGTGCGCCAGGTATTGGCCCAGCCGCACGCTCTGGCGCAGGCCCAGTTCGCTGAGCTGGTCGTAGTCGTCGGCGCCAAATGAGGCCTGGCCATGGCGCACGAGGTAAAGGGTTCCCATGGCGGGATTGTGCGCACACCGGTGCTTTGTCGCGGTCGCGCCAGCGACGGCTGGGCATGGCAAGGGGCAGCGCAGGGTGTGCACCGGTCAAGGGGCAGTGCGCTTGCATTGTCAATTCGATAATGATTGGATAGCCACGTGCATGCAGCGAGAATTGCTGCTTGATCACTGCTGCACACCAATCCGCCATGACCATGACTGCCAGCCCGCTGTTCGCCCACGTGCCGCCGTATCCCGGCGATCCGATCCTGTCGCTGATGGAAACCTTCCAGGCCGATACGCGCGCCGACAAGGTCAGCCTGAGCATCGGGGTGTATTTCGACAACGCAGGCCGCCTGCCCATGTTGCCGTCGGTGCGCCATGCCGAGTCCGCGTTGTCGGTGGACCTCGGCCCACGGCCTTATCTGCCGATCGAGGGCCTGGCCGCCTACCGCGGCGCGGTGCAGAAGCTGTTGCTGGGCGCCGGACATGCGGCCGTGACCGGCGGCCGTGTCGCAACACTGCAGACGCTGGGAGGCTCCGGCGCGCTCAAGGTGGGTGCCGACTTCCTGCACCGCTACTACCCCGAGTCCGGTGTCTGGGTCAGTGACCCGACGTGGGAGAACCACCATGCGATGTTTGCCGGTGCCGGACTGACGGTCGACACCTATCCGTATTACGACCCGGCCACCGGCGGTCTGCGCTTCGACGCCATGCTGGCCAAACTCAAGACCTTGCCGCGCCACAGCGTGGTGTTGCTGCACGCCTGCTGCCACAACCCCACCGGCGTCGACCTCTCCAGCGCCCAGTGGCGGGAGCTGATCCCGGTGCTGCGCGATGGCGGCCTGATCCCGTTCGTCGATATCGCCTACCAGGGTTTCGGCGACGGCCTGGTCGAGGACACGTTTGCGCTGCGCGCGATGGCCGACGCGGGCCTGCAGTTTCTGGTGGCCAACTCGTTCTCGAAGAACTTCTCGCTTTATGGCGAGCGTTGCGGTGGCCTGAGTGTCGTCTGCGCCGACAGCACGATCACGCAGGCTGTGCTCGGCCAGCTCAAGGCAACGGTACGTGCCAACTATTCGACGCCGCCCACCCACGGCGCGCGGGTGATCGAGCGGGTGTTGAATGATCCGCGGTTGTTCGCGATGTGGGTGGCCGAGACGGCCGAGATGCGCCAGCGTATCCGTGCCATGCGCCAGCAGCTGCACGGCGCGTTGAATGCCGTCTTGCAGGGGCGGCACAACGTCGATTACCTGTTGTCGCAGCGCGGCATGTTCAGCTACACCGGCCTGAGCCAGGCGCAAGTGGCGCGGCTCAAGGACGAACACGCGGTCTACCTCGTACGTTCGGGCCGTTTGTGTGTTTCGGGGCTGACCACCGACAACGTCGAGCATGTGGCGCGCGCGATGGCCGCCGTGATGGAGTGATGGGCATGCAGCCGCCACAGACACCGAGCGGCAATTCGACCGCGCAGATCGTGCATGACGAAAAAGCCCAGCTCGACTTCAGCCGCTCGATGAGTTATGGCGACTACCTGCAGCTCGACCAGATCCTGAATGCGCAAAAACCGTTGTCGCAGGCCCACGATGAGATGTTGTTCATCGTGCAGCACCAGACCAGCGAATTGTGGATGAAGCTGATGCTGCACGAACTGCGCGCCGCGATGCGCTGCGTGGCCGGTGACGAACTGCCCAGCGCGTTCAAGATGCTGGCGCGGGTCTCGCGCATCATGGAGCAGCTGGTTCACGCCTGGGACGTGCTGGCCACGATGACGCCGCCCGAATACACGGCCATGCGCCCCTCGCTCGGGCAGTCGAGCGGCTTCCAGAGTTACCAGTACCGCTGCATCGAGTTCGCGCTGGGCAACAAGAACGCCGCCATGCTCAAGCCGCACGCGCACCGGCCTGAGTTGCTCGCGCTGGTGCGTGCCGCTCATGAGGCGCCGTCGCTGTACGACGAAGCGTTGCGACTGCTGGCGCGCCGGGGCATTGCAGTGCCGGCCAGCCACCTGGAGCGCGACTGGACACAGCCGTACACGGAAAGCGAAGCGGTGACGCAGGCGTGGTCGATCGTCTACCGTGATCCGTCGGCGTATTGGGACCTGTACCAGCTGGCTGAGGAACTGGTCGACCTGGAGGACGCGTTCCGGCTCTGGCGTTTCCGTCACGTGACGACCGTCGAGCGCATCATCGGCTTCAAGCGCGGCACGGGCGGCACCGGCGGTGTCAGTTATCTGCGCAAGATGCTGGATGTGGTGTTGTTTCCCGAGTTGTGGCGGGTACGTACCGAGCTGTGATGCCGGATGTATTGGACTTTGGCACCGATCTGCCACTGGCGCAACGCGAGCGAGCGTATTCGCCGAGTTCCTGTCTTGGTGGCCACTACCAGCCTTTCGTGCGCGAGTACGCGACCCGCAGCGCCGCTGCGCTGCAATCCCACGCAGCGCGTCGCAACCTGGCCTACGGTGGGTTGGCGTCGAACACGCTGGACCTGTTCCTGCCGGCTCAAGCCAGAGCGGCAGGGTCGGAGTTGCCTGCGTTGCTGGTGTTCATCCATGGCGGCTACTGGCAAGAGCTGTCGAAGAACGAATCGTTGTTTGCGGCAAACGACTGCATCGCCGCCGGCGCTGCGTTTGCCGCGCTCGACTACACGCTGGCGCCGCTGGCGACGGTGGAGCAGATGGTGCTGGAATGCCGCACGGCCTTGCGCTGGTTGCATGCGCATGCCGATGCATTGGGATTCGACGCACAGCGCATCGTCTTGGCAGGTAGTTCTGCCGGTGCCCATCTGGCGGCGATGTGTTGCCTGCGTGGCTGGTCGGACGATGCCGATCTTCCGGCGCGGCTGCCGGCCGCCGTGGTGCTGGTGTCGGGAATTTATGAACTGGCGCCGCTTCGGGGGACGTCGATCGATGCAGCATTGGCGTTGACCGAACGGGCGGTGGCGGGTGCCAGTCCGATCCGCTTGGACGTGAGGGATTTCCCACCGGCGCTGGTGTGCTGGGGTGAAGTTGAAACCGATGTTTTCAAGGCGCAAAGCCGCGTGTTTGCGCGTGCCATTGGCGCGGCTACGGGCGAGCCGCCGCGGGTGTTCGAGGTACAGGGCCGGAACCATTTCGACGTGATTCTGGATCTGGCTCGCGCGGGAACTGCGTTGGGCGATGGAACCCTGGTTCTGCTGCGTTGGGGCGCATCGGGCAGCGGCTGAACGGCGCTCCAATTTCCCGGCGCAGGCCAGGTGCGGCTGGCGGCGATGGCAGCGCCGGTTCCCATGGTGGCACCAGTACGGCAGGGTGGACCACATCAAGACGCTGGGCACGTTGGCGTTGACCCTGCTCGACCCTTGGTCTCGCTCAAGGCCAACGCGTGCCGATACGCTCTCACGCCCTGCTATTCGTTACGCTCCACGGGTCTGGGACGCAGGGGCGGGAACGAAGGGCTCTCATCACCCCCGCGAAACCCAGCATCGCTCAGAGCTTGGCCGCAGGTGTGGCAAAGATGGTATTTTTGAGCAGCGCGCGCGCTTGCGCCTGCAGTGTCCGGGGGTAACCTTGCAGGTATTTCACGCAGCCCCGTCGCCCAGCACGCGGGCCAGGACGGCGCTATCCACGTTGCCTCCGCAGAGCACGGTGCCCGCCACCAGCCCCCGGATCGCGTCGCGCTCCTGCATCGCGGCGGCAAAACCGGCCGCGCCGGCACCTTCGGCGACATTGT
>CAZADK010000270.1:0-6204 GCA_964483855.1 uncultured Rhodoferax sp. | reverse complement strand
GCAAGTGGTATCCGGGTGAGCAGCTGCCACGCTGGGCACTGAACATCTACTGGCGTGCCGACGGCCAGTTGGTATGGGCAAACCCCGACCTGTTCGTCGACGAACGCCATCCGACGCACTACACCAGCGCAGTGGCACATGACTTCACACAAGGCCTGGCGCGTCGTCTGGGGCTGGACGGCCAACATATCCTGCCAGGTTACGAAGACAGCTGGTATTACCTGTGGCGCGAGCGCCGCCTGCCGGTCAACGTCGACCCATTCAAATCCCGGCTCGACGACGAGATGGAACGGGCACGGCTGCACAGGGTCTTCACCCAGAAACTCGACACCGTCGTCGGTTACGTGTTGCCGATCAAGGTGGCCGATCGTGCCACCGGCGGTGGTGCGCGCTGGGCCACCGGTCCGTGGTTCGTCCGCGACGAGCGCCTGTACCTGATGCCCGGAGATTCGCCCATGGGCTTGCGCCTGCCCCTGGACTCGTTGCCCTGGGTCAGCCAAGCCGACTACCCGTATCACATACCGCAGGATCCGTACGACGCGCGCGGCAGCTTGCCACCCCACGCGGCGTGGGCCCAGCGTTACGCCGTGCTGCCGTCCGCGCCGATGGCAGCCAGCGGCGGCGACAACAGCGATGTCGCCACCCAGCCCGGCATCACAGCCTATCTGGCCGGAACCGGCGCGCCGTCCGAAGCAGCGCGCGTGACGCAGGAGGCCGCGCGCGCGGCGCAGGCTACCAGCGTCACCAGCGCACATGCGCATCGTGTCGATCAGGCCGAACCGGCAGACTTCGCCCACGTGCCCGCCCGGCAGGAGTCGGCCCACTGGCTCTCCCGTACGGCGTTGTGCGTCGAGGTACGCGATCCGCGCCGCGCCAACGGCCCCAAGGCCGAAGCCCAGGGCGAGGCCTCGGGCGTCCTGTATGTGTTCATGCCACCGCTGGAGCAAGTCGACGACTACCTGGAACTGGTGGCCGCGATCGAGGCCACGGCCACCGAGCAAGGCGTACGCCTGGTGCTCGAGGGATATCCGCCGCCGCGCGACCCGCGCCTGAAGCTGTTGCAGGTGACACCCGACCCGGGCGTGATCGAGGTCAACGTGCATCCGGTGTCGACCTGGGGCGAGCTGGTGCACAACACCGAATTCCTCTACCACACGGCCTGGGAGTCGCGCCTGTCGGCCGAGAAGTTCATGACCGATGGCCGCCACACCGGCACCGGAGGCGGTAACCATTTCGTGATGGGCGGCGCCACGCCATCCGACAGCCCCTTCCTGCGCCGGCATAACCATCCCAGCCTGAGTTACCTGTTCAGCGGCATGTTCGTCGGCCCGACCAGCCAGGCACCCCGTGTCGACGAGGCGCGCAACGACCAGTTGTACGAGCTCGAGATCGCGTTGCAGCAGATCCATGCCAACTGCGACGCATACGGTGCATCCATGCCGCCCTGGCTGGTGGATCGCACGCTGCGCAACGTGCTGATCGACGTCACCGGCAACACGCATCGCAGCGAGTTCTCGATTGACAAGATGTATTCGCCCGACTCCGCGACGGGCCGGCTCGGCCTGCTGGAGTTGCGTGCGTTCGAGATGCCGCCGCATGCCCGCATGAGCATTGCGCAGCAGTTGCTGCTGCGCGCACTGGTGGCCCGGTTCTGGAAACAGCCCTACAACACCCGGCTCAGCCGCTGGGGCACCTCGCTGCACGACCGCTTCATGCTGCCGACCTTCATCCGCCAGGACTTCGAGGACGTCATCGCCGAGATGCGGCTGGCCGGCTACGGGTTCGACGCAGCCTGGTTCGCGCCGCATCTGCAGTTCCGCTTCCCGCTGGTGGGCAGCATCGCAGCCGCCGGCATGGAACTTACGTTGCGCAATGCGCTCGAGCCCTGGCATGTCATGGGCGAAGAAAGCAACGCTGGCGGTACCGCCCGGTACGTCGACTCCTCGCTCGAACGCATCGAGGTCCATGTCAGCGGCTTCAACGAAAGTCGTTACGCCGTGACCTGCAACGGCCGGCCGCTGGCGATGCAGTCCACCGGAGCCGAGGGCGAATTCGTCGCGGGCGTGCGTTACAAGGCCTGGAGTCCGCCGTCGGCGCTGCATCCGTCCATCGACGTGCATTCTCCGCTGACGTTTGACATCGTCGATACCTGGATGCGCCGCTCGATTGCCGGCTGCCAGTACCACGTGTCGCACCCCGGCGGCTTGAGCTACGAGACCTTGCCAGTCAATGCCAACGAGGCGGAAAGCCGGCGCCTGTCGCGTTTCGTTGCCATGGGTCACACACCCGGCACCATGCCCGACGTGGCGCCCAGCATCGCGATTGCCGGCAACCGAGAGTTTCCGTTCACGCTCGATCTGCGCCAGCGCTGACGCACCGCATGAGCCAGGACCCGGGTCCCCGCGCGCAGGCGCTACCGATACCGATACAGGTGCCGGGAGCGACAGCCGGGCGTCCGGCGACCGCGGCGCCCGGACATCTGGACGAGCTGCGCGGTCAGGCCATCACCGGCGCGCCCACGGACAGCACCGGGACGGCGCCGATGGCGCCGCACTGGGCCTCGTTCTTCGAACACATGGGCCCGTTCGACCCGCGCGAACTCAATCGCCGCGCCAGCCGGCTGCAGCGCCAGTTGCGCGACAACGGCGTGACCTACAACGTCTATGCCGATGCGGGCGGCCCGCAACGGCCGTGGTCGCTGGACCTGTTTCCGCTCATCGTCACGCCGCGGAGCTGGCGCCAGATCGAGGCCGGCGTGTTGCAGCGGGTACGACTGCTCGAACGCGTCATGGCCGACGTCTACGGGCCACAGGAACTGCTGCGCCGCGGCCTGATTCCGCCTGCGCTGGTGCAAGGCCATCCCGGCTATCTGCGCGCGATGCGCGGCGCCGAGCCGGTCGGCGGCACCCGGCTGCACATCGCCGCGTTCGACCTCGCGCATGGTCCGGACGGCAACTGGTGGCTGGTGTCGCAGCGCACCCAGGCACCATCGGGCCTGGGGTACCTGCTGGAGAACCGGATCGCCATCTCACAGCTGTTCTCCGGGACGTTCGAGAACATGCACGCGCAGCGGCTCGGCGGCACGTACCGGGCGCTGGTCGACAACCTCAAGGCCAGCAGCCCGGGCGGCCGCGACGCCCATATCGCGCTGCTGACGCCCGGCCCCTACAACGAAACCTATTTCGAGCATGCCTATCTGGCGCGTTACCTGGGCCTGACCCTGGTGCAGGGTGGCGACATGGTGGTGCGCGACGAGCGGCTCTACCTCAAGACCCTGCGCGGCCTGGTGCCGATCCATGGCCTGCTCAAGCGCATGGATGATGCCTTCCTGGACCCGCTGGAACTGCGCGCCGACTCCAGTCTCGGTGTGCCCGGCCTGTTGCAGGCGGTGCGCGCTGGCAACGTATTGATGGCCAACATGCCCGGATCGGCCTTTCTCGAGTCCCCCGCGCTGCTCGGCTTCCTGCCGGCGCTGGCGCGGCAATTGCTCGGCGAGGAGCTCAAGCTCGCCGCCTTGCCGACCTGGTGGTGCGGCGAACGCGCCGCGATGGACGCCGCCTTGCCCCGCCTGGCTGCTTGCGCCATCAAACCGACCTATCCGGCGGGCGACCCGGCCAATGGCTTCCAGTCGGTGCTGGGCGGCGAGCTCTCGACGCGCGAACTCGACGAATGGGCCGGGCGCATTGCGCTGCATGGCGACGATCACACCGTGCAGGCCTACATGCCCCTGTCGCAGATCCCGACCTGGCAAGGCGGCAGCACGCCGGACGCAGGCCAGATCGTGCCGCGTTCGGCCATGCTGCGGGTATTCGCGGTCAGCAACGGGCCGCAGTCCTGGCGCATCCTGCCCGGCGGACTGGCCCGCGTTGCCCATGCCCGCGCCGAAATCGCCGCCATGCAGCGGGGCGGCAGCAGCGCCGACGTCTGGGTGATGACCGATGCCGCGATCGACCGCACCACGCTGCTGGCACCGACGCTGACGGTGGAGATGGTGGCCCAGCGCAAGCGCCTGGTCACCAGCCGCGCCGCCGAAAACCTGTACTGGCTGGGACGTTACACCGAGCGCACCGAAAACACCATCGCGCTGGCGCGTCTGACGCTCGAATGCCTGGGCGGCGAAGACCAGACCAACCCCCGGCTGCTGCAGTGGCTCGACCGCATGGCGCGTTTTCATGGGCTGGTACTGCCCGACGTGCCGGCACTCACGCAAGCGCGCCGGGTGTTCGAACGCTCGCTGATTGCCAGCCTGGGCAGCGAGGCTCGGGCCTCCAGTGTCGGCTACAACCTGCGGGCCGTGCGCCAGGCCGGATCGGCAGTGCGCGAACGCCTGTCGCAGGAACACTGGCAACTGATCGAAAGGGCACAGGGCGAACTGGCGCGCACCTTTGCAGAACTCGAACACCCCGCCGAATATGGCGCGCTCGACGCGCTCGACCTGCTGCGCAACATCGGTCGCCAGATGGCGGCGATCACCGGTTCCCAGACCGACCGGATGACGCGCGACGACGGCTGGCGCTTGCTGAGCATCGGGCGCCATGTCGAACGGCTGGGTTTCCTGGCCGCCTCGCTCGACATCGGGCTGGAAACAGGTGCTCTGGGCGACCCGGCCGGTTTCGAAGCCATGGTGGCCTTGTTCGACAGCAGCATCTCGTTCCGTGCGCAGTTCCAGCAGAGCCGCGAGATGCCGGCCCTGGTCGATCTGCTGGTGCTGAACCGGGACAATCCGCGCTCGCTGGCCTGGGTCGCGCATACCCTGCGCGGGCGCCTGGCCAAGCTGGCCGGCAGCGAGCCGAACGAACTGAGCCCGATGTCGCTGCAGGTGCCCGACCCGGCCCGATGGAGCCTGGCGCGTTTGTGCACGTCGCAACCCGCACTCGAAGCGGCGACGGAAGCCGACGGGGTTCCGACCGCATGGCCGCATCTGCTGGAGGTGCTCGAAGCCTGCGGCAATGCCGCGCATGCGGTCTCCGAACTGATCAGCGCGACCTACTTCACCCATTCGGGCGCATCCGAACAAAGCGTGGGGGCTTGACAACGCGATGCGACTGTCCATCACCCACGCCAGCCAATACGACTACGCCCCACCGGTGGATGTGGCGCAACATATCGCCTGCCTGCAACCACAGCAGACTGTGGTGCAGCAGCTGCTGTCGCATAGGCTGACCTTCTCGCCGGAACCGTCGCATCGCCACGAAGCCGTCGATGTGTTCGGCAACCGGCGTACCTTCGTGTCGCTGCAAATACCGCACGACCGGCTCGAGGTCACGGCCAGCAGCGTCGTCGAGACCCGCCGGCTGCCCATGATGTCCCGTGTTGCCATACCGTGGGAGCGGGCAGCCGATCATTTTCGTTACCGGGCCGACGGCATCTACGACGCCGATGTCGAATTCCGGTTCGCGTCACCGCATGTGCCGCGCCATCACGAGTTCGCGCAGTACGCCCAGCCCAGTTTCGCCCCGGGCGTCGACCTGCACGCCGCCACGCTGGACCTGATGCACCGCATACACGCGCAATTCCGTTACGACAACCAGAGCACCGAGGTGCACACACCGGCCCTCGAGGCCATGCGCCAACGCCGCGGCGTGTGCCAGGACTTCGCGCACATCATGATCGCCTGCCTGCGCGCGCTGGGCCTGTCGGCGCGGTATGTCAGCGGCTATCTGCTGACGCGGCCACCACCAGGCCAGCCGCGGCTGATCGGAGCCGACGCGTCCCATGCCTGGACATCGATATTGCTGCCCACGCAGACCGGCCCCACGCGCTGGTGCGATTTCGACCCCACCAACGACCGCTGGGGCTGGGGCGCGCCGGGCGACGACTATGTGGTGCTGGCCACAGGCCGCGACTACGCCGACGTGTCGCCGATACGCGGCGTGATCCATGGCGGCGCCACCCATGACCTGACGGTGGCCGTCACCGTGGCGCCGTCGGGCGAGCGCGATGGCGCCAGCGAGGCGCTGGCGGCAGGTGTGCCCGCGACAGTTGCCCCGTCGCAATCTCAAAGCCAAAGCCAAAGCCAAAGCCAAACGCAGACCCAGTCCGAGTCCCAGTCCCCACTACGACCCACACCATGAACGTCTACGACAAACTCACAGAACTCGACATCACATTGCCGCCGGTGGCGATCCCCGCCGCGGCCTACCTTCCCTTCGTGCAGACCGGCAAGCTGGTTTTCCTCAGCGGCCATATCGCGAAGAAGGATGG
>CAZADK010000269.1:0-6205 GCA_964483855.1 uncultured Rhodoferax sp. | reverse complement strand
GCGGCCATGGCAAGACGCTGGCCGGCGTGATGGTCGAACGTGGCGGGTTTCCGTGGGACAACGGCAAGTTTCCCGGCATGACCGAGCCCTCGCCGGGGTACCACGGCGTCAAGTTCCACGAGACCTTCGGCGACTTTGCCTACTGCATGCGGGCGCGCATGGAGGTGCTGCGTGTCTATGGCTCGACGTTGTCGCCGTTCTCCGCCTGGCAGATCCTGCAGGGCGTCGAGAGCCTGCATGTACGCATGGAGCGCCACTGCACGAACACACGCAAGGTGGCGCAATACCTCAAGGACGATCCGCGGGTGGGCTGGGTCAACTACCCGGGCCTGCCCGACCATCCGCAATACGACCTGGTGCATAAACAGATGCGCGTCGTGGACGGCGCGCCCGGCGCCTCCGGCCTGCTGGCCTTCGGTGTCAAGGGCGGCCTGGAGGCGGGCGTGCGGTTCATCGAGGCGGCACAATTCATGAGCCACCTGGCCAACATCGGCGACACCCGCACGCTGATCATCCATCCGGCATCGACGACGCACCGGCAGCTCGACGCACGGCAGCAACTCGATGCCGGCGTGTTGCCCGACATGATCCGCATGTCGGTGGGCATCGAACACATCGACGATATCCTGTGGGACATCGACCAGGCGCTGAACGCCCGCGCCGGGTGACATTGCAACCCTAAGCCTGTGGAGAGACGATCATGACCACCAGCCACCCCGAGACCTGCCTGCTGAGCCACAAGGACGACCGTGGCGTGGTGACGCTGACGCTGAACCGGCCGACTGCCTTCAATGCCTTGTCGCAGGAGCTGCTTGGCGCGTTGCAGCGGGCGTTTGCGCAGATCGCCGGGGACGGCTCGGTGCGCGTCGTCGTGCTGCAGGCCACCGGCAAGGCGTTTTGCGCCGGCCACGATCTCAAGCAGATGCGCGCCGACCCTTCGCTGGAGTATTACCAGAAGTTGTTCCGCCAATGCAGCGACATGATGCTGGCACTGCAGCAACTGCCGGTGCCGGTGATTGCGAAGGTGCAGGGCATGGCCACCGCAGCCGGTTGCCAGCTGGTGGCCATGTGCGACATGGCGGCCGCGTCGCGTGACGCACGATTTGCCGTGAGCGGCGTCAACTTCGGGTTGTTCTGCTCGACCCCCAGCGTGGCGCTGTCGCGCAACGTCGGGCGCAAGGCCGCGTTCGAGATGCTGGTGACAGGCGAATTCATCAGTGCCGAAGCCGCACTCGCGCGCGGGCTCGTCAATGCCGTGACCGAACCCGATGCACTGGACGCCGCCATCGCGCAATGGGTGCAGGCCATCCTGTCCAAACCCCGGGTCGCGCTGGCGCTGGGCAAGTCGCTGTTCTACCGGCAACTCGAAAAAGGTATCGAAGCCGCGTATACCGACGCGGCCCAGACCATGGCCTGCAACATGATGGACGAGAGCGCGCTCGAAGGGGTGCAGGCATTCATCGACAAGCGGCGTCCCGACTGGCGCACCTGATCCCGGTTTGATTCACGCAAAGGAGCATCCCATGAGCAAAGCCATTCGTATCGAGAAAAACGGCGGACCCGAAGTCCTGCAACTGGTCGACGTGCCGGTCGGCGACCCAGGGCCGGGCGAGATCCGCATCCGGCACAAGGCGGTCGGCCTCAATTTCATCGATGTCTACCAACGTGACGGGTTATACCCGTTGCCGATGCCGCTGCAACTGGGCATGGAGGCCTCGGGCGTCGTCGAGGCGGTGGGCGAGGGTGTGAACCACCTCAAGGCAGGTGATCGCGCCGCATACGCCAGCCAGCCACCGGGCAGTTATTGCGAGCAGCGCGTGATGCCGGCCAAGTGTGTCTGCAAGTTGCCCGACGCGATCGATTTCGATACCGGTGCGGCCATGATGCTCAAGGGGCTGACGGCCCAGTATCTGCTCAAGCGGACCTTGCCGGTGCAGGGACTGCAGGCTGGTGACTACGTGTTGTTCCACGCCGCCGCCGGTGGTGTCGGCCTGATCGCGACCCAGTGGGCCAATGCACTGGGCTACCGCCTGATCGGCACCGCCGGCAGCGACGCCAAATGCAAGCTCGCGCTCGAACACGGCGCCGCGCACGCGATCAACTACAACACCGAGGACTTCGAGGCCCGCGTCAAGGAGATCACCGGCGGCAGGGGCGTCAAGGTGGTATACGACTCGGTCGGCAAAGATACCTGGGAGAAGTCGCTCAATTGCCTGTCCCCGTTCGGCCTGATGGCCAGCTTCGGCAATGCCTCCGGCGCGGTGCCGCCGTTCGCCCCGGGCATCCTCGGCGCCAAGGGTTCGTTGTACGTGACGCGCCAGACCCTGTTCACCCATATCGCGACCCGCGAAAGCACGCAGGAGATGGCCGACCAGTTGTTCGAGGTGGTGACCAGTGGCAAGGTCAAGATCCGGATCGACCAGCGTTACCCCCTGGACCAGGCGCAACAGGCGCACCGGGACCTGGAGGCGCGCAAAACCACCGGCTGCACGATCCTGACCCTGTAGCGGATCGCCGCAGGGCTGGCGCCGGTGGTCAGGATCCGGCGCCGTTCATGCGTCGGCGCGCCGCTGCTTCTGCACGCCCGCAAAAAACGACGCGGTTTGATCCATCGCATCCACGGGATGGCAGATTCGGGTACAAGGGAACCTGTTTCCAACGGGAGGTGCCACATGTATTACATCGTCGAGACCGACAAGACATTCGAACAGGCCGCGCAGGATCTGGACGCTGCCGTCAAGCGCAACGGGTTTGGTGTGTTGCACGTACACGACCTGGGCGCTACCTTGCGCAGCAAGGGTATCGATTTCGCCGAGCAGTGCCGGGTGTTCGAGGTCTGCAACCCGGCCCAGGCGGCCAAGGTACTGGCCTCCGACATGCGGCTGAACATGGCCTTGCCGTGCCGGATCTCGGTCTACACCGAAAAGGGGTCGACGCGGATCGGCCTGATCACGCCAGTGAAGATGTTGTCGTCGCTGTCGCAAGATCCCGATCTGGTTCCGGTGGCTCGCGAGGTCGAGGACAAGACGATCCGGATGATCGACGAGGCAAAATAGGCCCGACCGCATCGCGCGGGTCGCTGCCAGGTCCATCGGTACCCAAATCGACTCGGACCGCTGCCAGTTCCAACCGTTTCCATGCGGCAGGCCGTGGCGCGTCTGACGGCTGGAGACCGCCAGCCCACGATTGACCAACGACAAGAGGATTTTGCCGATGGGCCTGTTCGAACGTTTCCTGACCGTCTGGGTCGGCCTGGGTATCCTGGCTGGCGTCGGACTGGGCTTGTGGATGCCGGGCCTGTTCCAGTTGATTGCCACGATCGAATGGGCCCATGTCAACCTCGTGGTTGCGGTGTTCATCTGGGTCATGATCTACCCGATCAGGCCAACGGATCGAGCAACGCCCGCTTCACCGGCATGATGTGGATGCCCTGCGGATCGATTTCCAGGTGCACCACCGCGCCAACCTGCAGGTCGGTCAGCCGTGCAAAGCGGGTCGTCACATCCAGATGCAGTCGTGATGCCGGCAGAGCCTGGGGGCGGCATTGCAGCGTGACGATCTCGCCGAGCCGGCGCATGTCGTGCAACTGGCAAGGAACCGTGTTCGCGGCCGCGACGGGTTCAGTATGCAACTGCACGTGTTCGCCCGAGATCACCCAGCGCACGTGGGCGCCATCCTCGAGCCGGCCCTTGTCGAAGGTGACCAGATCGATGCCGGTCGTGGTGTCGCCCCAGCGCAGCCGCGCCATCGTGCCGGTGGACGTCGCCCGGTGGAACACGCCCGGGTGGATGTCGCGCAGGCCCACCAGTGCGGCCACGCGGGCATTGCGCGGCTGCGACATGACACGTTCCGGTGCTCCGTCCTGCAGCGTCGTGCCACCGTCCAGGATGCTGATGCGGTCCGCCAGCAGACGGGCCTCGCGCAGATCGTGCGTGACCATGACGATGGGCAGTTGCACCCGCGCGCGCAGCTTGATCAGCTCGTCGTACAGCGACTGGCGCGTGGGTTGGTCCACCGCCGAGAAGGCCTCGTCGAGCAGCAGCACCTGGGGCCGGCGCGCCAGCGCGCGTGCCAGCGCCACCCGTTGGCGCTGGCCGCCCGAGAGTTCGTGCGGCCGCCGGTGCGCCAGGCCGTCGAGCTGCATGTCGGCCAGCAGCCGTGCCGCGGTCTCGACGTGCTCTCCCGCTGGCAAGGCGAGCTGCACGTTCTGCAGCGCGCTCAGATGCGGAAACAGTGCGTAGTGCTGGAACACCATCCCGACCGGGCGCTGTTCGGCCGGCCGGTGGATGCCGGCCTGCGCATCGAACCAGATTTCGTCCCCCAGGCTGATACGACCTTCGGCGACACGCAACAGGCCGGCGATCGCGCGCAGGGCGCTGGTCTTGCCGCTGCCCGACGGGCCGACCAGCGCCAGCAACTCGCCTGGCGCGCAGTCGATACGCGCGTGCAGCGCGATCGGCCCGGTCTGGTGCAGCAGAGCCTGAAGCATGGCGCGCCTGGTGCCTCTCTCGTGCTCAGCCGCGTTGTGCGGCCACGGGCGCGCGGATCAGCCAGGCCGAGGCCAGCAAGGTCACCATTGACAACACCAGCAGCGTCGCCGACATGGTGCCGGCCGCTTGCATGTCGAAGGCCTGCACCTTGTCGTAGATCGAGATCGCGATGGTGCGGGTTTCGCCCGGAATGCTGCCGCCCACCATCAGCACGACGCCGAATTCACCCATGGTGTGGGCGGCGGTCATGATCATGCCGCTGAGGATTCCCCGACCGGCCAATGGCAGCTCGATACGCCACAACGCGCGCCAGCGCGACAGGCCGCAGGTGCGGGCCGCGTCCATCAGGTCGGCCGGTATGGCCTCGAACGCGCGTTGCATCGGCATCAGCGCAAACGGGATGTTGAACACCACGCTGGCCACCAGCAACCCGGTGAACGAAAACGCCAGCGTGTGGCCGAACAGCTGCTGGAACAGGCCGCCAAGCACCGACTCGCCGCCCATCGCCACCAGCAGGTAGAAACCCAGCACGGTGGGCGGCAACACCAGGGGCAATGCCAGCATCGCCTCGAACACCGGCTTGAGGGGATGGCGGCTGTTGGCCAGCCAGCGTGCCGCCAGCACACCCAGTGGCAGCAGGATCAGCGCGGTCGCGACCGACAGTTGCACCGACAACCAGAACGCGGGCCAATCCATCTGCCGTTGCTCAATTCACCGTCTCGCCAGGCAACACGAAGCCATACCGCTTGAAGATGGTGCGCGCCGCCGGCTGCTGCAGATAGTCGTAGAACGCCTGCGCTGGCGCGCCGGCCTTGCGTGTCAGCACCATGCGCTGGCGCAGCGGCTGGTGCAGGTTTTCGGGCACCAGCACGTAACGGCCGGCCAGGGCGAAGACCGGCGCCAGTGCAAGCGAATAGGCGAAGATGCCGCCCTGGGTGGAGCCGGACACGGCAAACTGCGCGGCCTGCGACACGTTCTCGCCCAGCACCAGGCGGCCTTGCAAGGTGTCCCACAGGCCGGCGGCCTGCAGCGTCTCGCGCGCCGCGCGGCCGTAAGGCGCATGCTCGGGATTGGCGATCGCAAAACGGGTGACACGCCCGTCGGCCAGCGCGGCGCGCAGATCGAGCAGTTGTGCATCCGGCTGCCAGCTGGACGACTTCGATGCAAACAGCACGATCCGCCCGGTCGCATACAAGGCTCCCCGGTTCATGGTGCGGCCCTGGTCTGCAAGCTGGAACACGAAGGCCTCGTCGGCCGACAGGAACAACTCGAACGGCGCGTCCTGCACGATCTGGCGCATGAAATTGCCTGACGATCCATAACTGATACGCACCGCCTGGCCCGTCTGCTTCTGGAATGCGGCCGCGATCTCGTCGAGCGCGAACTTCAGGTCGGAGGCGGCGGCCACCGGCGGGCCGGCTTGTGCAGCGGCCGGGCCGCCGACCAACAGACCCATCGACGCGATCAGAGCGAACAGGAAAGCGCGAATCGAATTGATCATGGGAAAGGGGCTGGTGCGCTGCCGCGACCGACGCGCCGCTTTCAGCCGCGTTTGCCGGCAGTCAGGGTCAGCGCGGCCAGCGCCATGATCTTGCTCGAATCGGCCATGGCCTGGATGCCGACATATTCGTTGGGCTGGTGCGCCAGATCCAGGATGCCCGGGCCGTAGGCGATGCACTGGTTGAGCTTGCCGGTGCGCACGATGTGTTTCTGGT
>CAZADK010000268.1:0-6221 GCA_964483855.1 uncultured Rhodoferax sp. | reverse complement strand
CGGCAGGAAACCGTCGGTCAGCCGTTCGTAGCGGTCCTGCTCCAGCGCTGTCAGCGACAAGGGGCCGAACAACTCCTCGGGCACCGAGAAACGCGTCAGCAGGCGTTCGAAGTACGGCGCATCGACAAAGGCCGCATGCAGCCGCCGCGCCAGTTCGCTCTTGGCGGTACCCGGCGGCCCGATCAGCAACACATGTTCGCCAGCCAGCGCCGCCAGCAGCAGCAGGCGCACCGGAACGTCGCGCTCGAGCAGGTTGCGGTCCAGATCGGCCAGCGTGTCACGCAGCATCAACTCATCCATGGCGCCATTGTGCGGCGAAACCCGGACCGCCTGCCCGCCACCCGGTTTCGCGCCCTCGCTGCGGCGCAAACCCCGCGCACGCCCGGCTATGATGCGGCGAACCCATACGGCCGGCGGCCGCAGCGGAGCCTCGACGCATGACACGAATCCTCAAACGCACAGCCTGGGCCTTGCTGGTGCTGGTATTGCTGGCAGCGGCCGGCCTGGCCTGGTATTTCCACGGCAAGCAGCCGCAACGCAGCGGCTCCCTCGACCTGGCCGGACTGCAGGGGCCGGTCACCGTGCGTTACGACGAACGTGGCGTGCCGCATATCCAGGCCGGCAACGAGTCCGACCTGTACCGCGCGCTCGGCTTCGTGCATGCACAGGACCGGCTGTTCCAGATGGAGATCGCGCGGCGCCTGGCGCGGGGCGAACTGGCCGAGATCCTGGGCCCGAAACTGCTGGATACCGACCGCCTGTTCCGCACCCTGGGCATCCGCGTCCATGCCGACGCCTATGTCGAGCGGCTCGACAAGAACACGCCGGCCTACCGGGCGTTGATGGCCTATCTCGACGGTGTCAACCAATACCAGGCCCGCCATCCGGCACCGATCGAGTTCGACATCCTGGGCATGGCCAAGCGCCCGTTCACGCCGCAGGACACGATGTCGGTGGCCGGTTACCTCGCTTTCAGCTTTGCGTCGGCATTCAAGACCGAACCCGTGATGACCCATATCCGCGACAAGCTCGGCGCCAGTTATCTGGATGTGTTCGACCTGCAGTGGAATCCCAAGGGGGTCGATGCGCCCGGTGCGGTCGCAGCCTTGTCGGATGCCGACCGGCACGGCCTGAACCGGGTCGCCGCGCTGGCCCGGCAGGTGCTCGATACGGCCATCGTGCCGCCGTTCGAAGGCAGTAATGCATGGGCCATCGCCGGCAGCCGCACCGCCAGTGGCAAACCCCTGCTCGCGGGCGATCCGCATATCGGATTTTCGACGCCGGCGGTCTGGTACGAAGCCCACCTGCAGACCCCCGGCATGGCGCTGTACGGTTATTTCCAGGTGCTCAATCCGATGGCTCTGCTCGGCCACAACAGCCGTTTTGGCTGGAGCCTGACGATGTTCCAGAACGACGATATCGACCTGGTGGTCGAGAAAGTCAACCCGGCCAATCCGAACCAGGTCTGGCATGGTGGACGCTGGGTCGATCTGCTGCAACGCAACGAGACCATCACCGTCAAGGGGGCAGCGCCGATGACGCTGGCACTGCGCCGCTCTCCACACGGCCCCATCATCACCGACGCGTACCCGGACAACTATGGCAAGGCGCCGGTGGCGATGTGGTGGGCCTTCCTGGAGACCGAGAACCCGATCCTGGATGCGTTCCACGAACTGAACCGGGCCGACACGCTGGCCAAGGCGCGCCAGGCGGCCAGCAAAATTCATGCACCGGGCCTGAACGTGGTGTGGGCCAATGCCGACGGCGACATCGCCTGGTGGGCCGCCGCGAAACTGCCGCTGCGGCCCAAAGGCGTCAACCCGACATTCCTGCTCGATGCAGCCAAGGGCGAGGCCGACAAGCCCGGATTCCATCCGTTCGCAGACAACCCGCAGCAGGAAAACCCCCAGCGGGGTTTTGTGGTGTCGGCCAACCACCAACCCACGATAACCAGCGGCATTGCGATACCCGGTTATTACCAGCCGCCAGACCGGGTGCAACGCCTGGTGAGTCTGGTGGCAGACAACAGCCGCAAGGCCGACACCGCACTGAGCCAGGCGATGCAACTCGATGTGCGCAACGGGTACGGTAGGCGGGTGCTGACGCCGCTGCTGCCGGTGCTGCGCGGTTTCGTCACCGACCCGGTCGAGCGCAAGCTGCTCGACCAATTGACGGCCTGGGACGGCAGCTACACCGTGGACAAGCTCGAACCCACGGTGTTCGTGCAATTGCTCTTCGAGATCGCCCATGCCGCGATGCACGACGAAATCGGCGCGGTGCAGTTCAAGAACCTGCTGGGAAGCCGCTCGCTGGACTTCGCGTTGCCGCTGCTGGTGGCCGATGCCGGCTCACCGTGGTGGGACGACAAGAACACGCCGGACAAGGTCGAGACTCGCGCCGACACGCTGCAAAAGGCCTGGCGCGCGGTCATCACCCATTTGCGCACGACGCTGGGCGACGACATGGCCGGATGGGCCTGGGGCCGCGCCCACACGTTGACGCACAACCATCCGATGGGGCAACAGAAACCACTGGACAAACTGTTCAGCGTCGGGCCGTTCCCGGCCCCGGGCGGACGCGAACTGCCCAATGCGCTGGGCACCTCGATCGGCCCGGCGCCATGGGCGGTGACGTATGGCCCGTCGACCCGGCGCGTGATCGATTTTGCCGACGCAGGTCAAGCGGTGGGCATCAACCCGGTCGGGCAAAGCGGCGTCCTGTTCGACCGCCACTACCGCGACCAGGCCGATACCTATATCCGGGGCGGTTACGTGCGCCAGTGGCTGGCCGAGGCCGACGTGGCGGCCAACACCCGCAGTGTGTTGACGTTGATGCCTTCCGGGACGCAGGCGGCACCGTAACTCAAGAGGAAACGCCCCGGGCTGCTCCCAAGGTCGAACGGCGAAATCACGCCGGCTCGTGGCAACGCCGCGATATCGACGCCGGGCCCGTGCTCAACGCAAGACCAGCACCGGGATATGCGAGTGTGTCAGCACATGCTGGGTTTCGCTGCCCAGCAACACGCGCGCCAGTCCCCTGCGACCGTGGGAAGCCATCACGATCAGATCGCAGTCTTGCTTCCTGGCGACCTCGATCACGGTGTCGGCGATGAAATTGGATTTCTCGGTCAGGGCAGTAGCCTTCACGCCGGCAGCCTGTGCCGCGGCCTTGACCCCATCGACGATCGACTGCGATAGGGCTGTCCAGCTTTTTTCCTGCTCCGCCTTCTCAGCCGCGTCTGGGCTGATCTGGCCATCCCAGTGATCGTCGATCTGCATATGCGTCACCTTCAATGCCACCAGTTCGCAGCCGTGTACCTTGGCCAGTGCGATCGCATGATCGACTGCCTTGCCGGACAACTCGGAACCGTCGGTGGCCACCAGTATGCGCTTGTACATGTCATGCTCCTTCGTTGATGCCGTCACGATGGCGCAGCCTCATGCGCGATGGCCCGATACTGTCACCGATAGCGGGCTCCCAGGCTCAGCCGATTCACCACAGCCCGACCCTACCACGAGAACTCTACAAAAAACACTGGCAGTGCAGGCCCGCGTCAGTTGCCGGCATCGATCGCCATCACACTGAGGCCCATGCCACCTTGACCCGCCGCAATCAACCCGTCCATGCGCGCGGCGACACCCGGCAGTGTTGCCATGGGTTTGTCACCCGCCGTCTGCAGCATCAGACCCACGTCCTTGCGCGCCATCGACAATTCGAACGTTGGCGTGAAGTCGCGTTGCGCCATGGCACCGCCGATACGTGCAGCCATCGCGTTGAGGTCCAGCATGCCGATCAGTTTCAACACGTCAGCTGCGTCCACGCTGGCGGCGCCGGCCATCGTCATCACATCGGCAACGGTGCCGCCCAGGCCGATGATGAGCGCGTTGCCAAACAACTTGTTGACGGCGGCGAGATCACCGCGCTTTCCGAGATACTCCAGCCGGCCGGTCATGCGCGCAAGTTCGGCTTGCACCGATTCGAACACGGCCTGCGGGCCGGACACCAGCATCGACCCCTGCGCATGACGCGCCGCCGGCGGGCCCATGAAGACCGGGCAATGCAGGTACTTCACACCGCCGGCGTTGAGCCGCTCCAGCCGGGAAGCCGTCAGCGCCGGCAAGGTGGTGCTGTGGTCGATGATGACGGCATCGGCTGACAAGCCGGCACGGGCCTGTGCCAGCACGTCCTCGACCACGGCATCGTCCTTGAGGACAAGATGCACACGCTGCGCGCCACGGACCGCATCCAGCGGCGTCGACGCCACTGTGGCGCCGAACGCCTCGAGTGCGCGGGCTTTGTCCGGCGATCGGTTCCACGCGGTGACGGTGACACCACGCTTGGCCGCAGCTTCTGCGAATGCGGCGCCGAGCAGGCCGGTGCCGAGGTAAGCGATCTGGGTCATGGTGAAGGATCTCCTGGGTTGATGGGGTCGATGGGGTCGAGGCGCCGGCAAACTTCCGGCGCCTGGCTACGAACTCTTGCTCACTGCACCGACCACCCTCGACTGTAAGGGCTCGCGCCACGGAGCGTAACCCGATGCGCAAACACACAGAAGCGTCGTGTCGAAAGATTCGGGGTCGATGGCAGTCGCGAGGATGGGTTGCAGACAAGTTCCCGGCTGGCGAATGCGGGCAACGGCAATCGCAGTGCATTCATCATCGATCATCAACCCGATGTCGCGACCGGTTGCATTGGGCGTGTCGATGTCGATCCGTGTGGTTGGCCGGGCCCGCTGTTGGTTCTTTGTGTCGGCGTCAATCACAGGCGGATCACTGTGAGCGGCCGTGTTTTACCCGGCTCAGCTGGCTTGCACCAACCCCTGCGCCAAACCCTCGAACACCACCCGTATCCGCCGTGACGTGCGCAATTCGCGGTGCGTGACCAGCCAGATCGGGAAGCGCACCGGCGGCACGTCGTCAAGTACGCGGACGATGCCCGGAGTGTCGCGGGCGATATCGTCCATCATGGCGCCGATGCCCATGCCCTGGCGCACCAGTGCCCAGTGGGCGACCGAGTGGTCGGCGTAGCAGCTGAAGCTCGCCTCGCTCAAAGGCAGGCCGTGTTGCCGCAGGTACGCCAGGAACTTGCCTGAGCGATCGGACCCCACGAAGGGCAAGTGGGCTGCCTCTTGGGCGCTGCGCGGGTGGCCATGGGCTTTCACCCAGTCTTCGGACGCATAGAAGCTGGCCGTGGCCTCGCGAATCAGCCGGGCGATCAGGTCAGGCTGATCGGGCTTGACGTGTCGGATGGCGATGTCCGCCTCGCGCCGCAGCAGGTCGCTCAGTGCGTTGGACGAAATCACCTCGATCGCAATGCCCTGTTCCTGCTCCCGCAGCCGCCGCACCAGCGGGGGCAGGAGATGGGCGGCCACCGCGTCACTGGCCGATACCGATACCACGCCTTCGATGGCCTGCACGCGGCCGGTAGCCGCCAGGCCCAGGGCTGCGGCGGCCGCCCCCATGGTGCGGGCGTGCTCCAGCAGGTCCAGCCCGGTGGGGGTGAGCACCATGGCCTTGCCCACGCGCTCGAACAGGGTCACGCGCATGCGCTGCTCGATGGCAGCCACCTGGCGGCTCAGGGTGGGCTGGGTCAGGCCCAGCTTGCGGGCGGCCGCCGACAGCGAGCCGGTTTCTGCGGTTTCCAGAAACGCCTTTAGCTGGTTCCAGTCGAGTTTATCCATGCAAATTCGTATATGTTCGCTGCAATTTACCGCAATTCCATTTCGCGCCGCGTATGGATAGCATTCGGGTGTTGCCCATTGCCTGACTTCAGTCCTCATCACACATGCCGTCTCCCAGCATCCTTCCGCTCGCCGACGCTTCACGCCTTGCCGAGCCGAGTGCGTCATCCGTCCGCAAGGCCCTTTTCTGGGACCGCATCGCGCGCAAGTACGCGGCTGACCCGATCACCGACGTGGCGGGCTACGAGGCGACGTTACGGCGGGTTCAAGCCCTGCTCCGTGGCCATCAGGATGTGCTGGAGATCGGTTGTGGCACCGGCAGCACCGCGCTGCGCCTGGCGCCCTCGACCCGTCGCCTGCTGGCCACCGACGTCTCGGCTGGCATGATCGCCATCGCCCGTGAAAAGCTGGCGGCCCAACCGGTGCCGCAACTGCGCTTCGAAGTGGCTGACGCCGACGCGCCGGTGTTCGGGCAGGGGGCCTACGACGTGGCGCTGGCCTTCAACCTGCTGCACCTGGTGAGCGATCTCGACCATGCGCT
>CAZADK010000267.1:268-6234 GCA_964483855.1 uncultured Rhodoferax sp. | reverse complement strand
GCATTGCAGTGCCAACGAGCGCCGTGCCGACGAAGCCAGCCGCGACGTGGAGGCTTGGCTCAAATGCAAATACATGCGCGAACACCTTGGCGAGGAATATGGCGGCATGGTGTCGTCGGCGACCAGCTTTGGCATCTTCGTCACGCTCGATGCGATGTATGTCGAGGGCCTGGTGCACATCACCGAACTCGGTGGCGAGTATTTCCGCTTCGACGAGTTGCGACAGGAATTGCGGGGCGAGCGCACCGGCATCCGGTATGCGATCGGTACCCGGGTGCGGGTACAGGTGAGCCGGGTCGACCTCGACGGCCGTCGCATCGACTTCCGCCTGGTTCGTGAGGGCGACGAACTGCCGCCCCGAAGCTCCAAGGAGAAAGACAAGGGCACGGCCGGCGAGGCCCACGCCCGCGCGCGCAGGGACGATTCAGGCGCCGACGGCCTGCCCCGGCGTGAAACGCGCAAGGGCGCCGATGCAACTGCACGTGGACGCAAGTCGGCTGCGGGCTCGGGCAAGGCATCGCCCCGCAGCACGACGGCAGGCAAGCGCGGCCGGTCGCCGCGGCGCTGAGCCGCGGCGTCGCTAAGATCGGGTCTCGTTGAGCCCCGCACAACCCAACAACAAAACGGAGTGTGACCCCTATGTCTTCAGAATCCAAAGTCGCCATCGTGACCGGTGCCGGGAGCGGCGTGGGCAAGGCCGCCGCGCTCGCGATGCTCCAGGCCGGTTATCGGGTCGTGCTGGCCGGCCGCCGTACCGGACCGCTGGAAGCCGTTGCGCACGAAAGCGGCGCGCCGCAACGCACACTGGTGGTGTCCACGGACGTCGCCGATCCGCAGTCGGTGCGCGCGCTGTTCGACGCCGCGGTGAAGGCCCATGGCCGCGTGGACGTGTTGTTCAACAATGCCGGGGTCAACGCGCCGGGCGTCCCGCTGGAGGACCTCACCGTCGAGCAGTGGCGCAACGTTGTCGATATCAACCTGACCGGCATGTTCCTGTGTATCCAGCAGGCGTTCCGGGTCATGAAGGCCCAGCAGCCGCGTGGCGGACGCGTCATCAACAACGGCTCCATCTCCGCGCACACGCCGCGGCCGAACTCGATCGCCTATACCGCGACCAAACATGGCGTCATGGGGCTGACCAAGACCGCTTCTCTGGACGGCCGCAAGTACGACATCGCAGTCGGGCAGATCGATATCGGCAATGCTGCCACCGACATGGCCCAGCGCATGGCGACCGGCGTGCCGCAGGCGAACGGCGAGATCGCGATCGAGCCGCTGATGGACGTCAACGTCGTTGGCCAATCGGTGCTGTACATGGCAAGCCTGCCGCTGCAGGCCAACGTGATGTTCCACACAGTCATGGCCACCAAGATGCCGTTTGCCGGCCGGGGCTGACAAAAGTTCAACCGCCGGCGTGGCCTTGCGCCGCAGCACCGGCGCGTTGCGCCAGCCCCAGCGCGGTCAGTGTTTCGCCGACGGGCCAGTGGTCGGCTGCAGCGCCATGGCGATAGACCGCCTGGCAGCATGCGTCAAACGGCGCTGAGCCGGTGGCCAGCGCGGCTCCGATCATTCCCGCCAACACGTCACCACTGCCGGGCACGGCCAGCCGCGCGTTGCCGGTGGGATTGACGGCGGCAGTTCCATCCGGGGCGGCGACAATGCTGCCCGAGCCTTTCAAGACCACCGTGCACTGGCATTCCTCCGCCAGCTGACGCGCCGCGTGCAGGCGGTCAGACTGTACCTGCGCGACTGTCGTATCCAGCAGCCGCGCGGCCTCCAGCGGGTGGGGCGTGAGCACTGTGCCGAGGTTGCGCCCTGCGCGCGCGCGCACCTGTCGGCGCAATGCGGTATCGCCGGCCACTGCATTGAGCGCGTCGGCATCGAGCACCAGCCGCGTGGCGCCAGACAGCAAGCGCGGCAGCACCACCCCCACCCGATCCGCGCCGCCGCATCCGCACACGATGGTCATGCGGCCCGGGTCGAGCGAATCGATGGCGCGCAGCATCAGCTCGGGTGCCGAAATGGCGAAAGCGCGGTTGGCGGGCTCATCGTCAAGCAAACTGAGAAAGACCCGCCCGGCGCCGGCGTGCAAGGCGGCAGTCGCCGCCAACAGCGCAGCTCCCGTCATGCCTGGAGCGCCGCCGACAACCGCGACATCACCGTAACTGCCCTTGTGGGATGCATGCCGGCGCGCAGCAACGGGCGTAGTCCCGATCAGGGTGGCGGTTGGCTTCAGGGTTGGCAGCAGTGCGCCGGTATCGAGTTGCAGGTCGGCCAGCCAGACCTGCCGCGACGCATCGCGGCCATCGGCCGTGAACAAACCGGGTTTGAGTGTCAGCAGGCACAACGTGGCGTGGGCCTGCACACGGCTGCTTGTGACTACGCCGGTGTTCGCATGCAGCCCGGTCGGAATATCGATCGACAGGACGGGCGCGACGGACTGGCCGATGTGGGCGATCCATTGCGCCATCGCGCCGTCCGGCTCGCGGCTCGCGCCGATGCCGAGCAAGGCATCGATGCACAGGTCCCAACGGTCCGGCGGCGTGCTGGCGAACGGCACGCCGGCGGCGCAGGCCCGATCGTGGGCTGCAGCGGCATCCGCGGGTGCCGAGGCGCGGGTACCGAGCCAGGTCACCAGAACCCGTTTGCCTTGTGCATGCAGATGCAGGGCCGCTTCCATGCCATCGCCCCCGTTGTTGCCGGGACCGGCCGCAACCCAGATGGCGTCTGCATGGGGATGCAAAGCCAGTGCCAATCGCGCTGTCGCCAGCCCGGCACGGCGCATCAGGGCATGTTCGGGCGTGGAAGCCAGGCCGGCACGCTCGAGCGCGCGAGTCGCACCGATGTCGTACAGCGGCCACGGATGGCCGGCCGTGATACGCACTGGCGCGGGACGGGCGGTATCCATG
The DNA here is from genome assembly GCA_964483855.1 of uncultured Rhodoferax sp. GTDB lineage: Bacteria > Pseudomonadota > Gammaproteobacteria > Burkholderiales > Burkholderiaceae_C > CAISIP01. Next base: position 3,325 of record CAZADK010000267.1, on the reverse strand, counting down.
GCGCTCAGAACTCGAAGCTGTCGCCTTCGCGCGCGAGCCGGATATCCAGAGCGTCGCTGGCTCCTGGGTTGTCCTGCAGCGCCTGGGCGAACGCCGCTTCCAGTGCGTCGTCACTGCGCGTGGGCTCATGGTGGGTACAAAACAAGGCCTTGGCCTTGGCCTGCCGCGCATACGCAAAGCTGGTGTCGAAGCTGCCGTGCCCCCATCCGCGCTTGGCAGGAAACTCCTGGCGCGTGTACGAGGTGTCGCAGATCAGCACGTCGACGCCTTGCATGCCGCGCAGGATCAGCGCCGCCTTCTCGTCGACGAATTGCTGGTATTCGGCGTGTTCGGTGTCGGCCGGGTCGTAAATGTTGTAAAGGGGTTCGTGGTCGCCAGTGAAGAACATCGACTTGCCGCCGCTCTCGATCCGGTAGCCCAGGTTGATGACCGGGTGGTTCAGCAGATGGGGGGTCACGGTTGCGCTGCCGATCTGGATGGATTCGCCTGGCGTCAAGGTCACGTACTCCATGCGCGCCTTGAGTTCAGCCTCGCGCACCGGGAAATAGCTGTATTGCAACTGCACCGCCATGACCTGCTCGACCCCATTGCCGGAGACCGGGTCGAACGCACCGTGCAGGCGCAGCGTGTTGCCCGGGATGAAATTGGGCACGAACAGCGGCAGGCCCTGGATGTGGTCCCAGTGCGTGTGCGTGAGCAGGACGTTGGCGGTCAAAGGCATTTCGGCCAGCAACGCATGCGACAACGGAAAGATGCCGGTGCCCGCGTCGATGATGATCAGCTCGTTCGCATCGGTTCGCACCTCGATACAGGTGGTGTTCCCGCCGTAGCGCACCGTCTTCGGTCCGGGTGAGGCGATGGAGCCCCGGACGCCCCAGAATTGGATTTTCATGGTTGCCTTCCTGCGACGCAATGGTGCCGCACCGGTTCCCGGCCGTTGCGGTCACATCGGGAACGATAGCATCTTGGACGATTGGCGCGCGCCAGGCCGCGCCCGCAGCCAGCCGAACCCCTTACCGGGCCAGGCGAGCCAGATCGAAGCCCTGCATGTCGATGTCCGGTGACCTGCCGGCGATTGCGTCGGCGAGCGCGCGGGCCGAGCCACAGGAAAGAGCCCAGCCGCTGGAGCCATGCCCGATGTTGAGCCAGATGCCGGAGCGCCCGCTGCTGCCCACGACCGGAGGGCCATCGGGCAACATGGGTCGCGCGCCTTTCCACTCCTGTACGCCATGGTGCGCGCTGACAGCCCCGGGAAACCAGTCCTGCAAGATCTTGTACAGGGTACGCAGCGAACGCGCACCCTTGCGGGCGGCGTACCCGCCGATCTCAGCTCCGCTGGCGACCCGCACTCGGTTGCCCAGGCGCGCGATGGCAACCTTGTAGTGTTCGTCCATGATCGCGCTGCGCGGCGCATTGAGCGGCTCCTTGATGGTTGCGCTGAGCGAGTAACCGTGCACGGCAACCAGTGGCAGCCGCACGCCGATCGGACGCAGCAAGGACACCGAGTCAACGCCGGCGCAAGCGACAACGGCGTCGAAGTGCGTGAGCGCCGCCTCCCCATGTATTTTCAGGGCTGGCGTGGCTTGCGAGTCGATGGCTTCGACGCGGCAATTGAACCGGAACACCACACCGATGCGCTGCCCTTCTTTCTTGAGCAACAACGCGAATTGACGGCAGTTGCCCACCTCATCGTCGGGAAGCTGGATCGCGGCACAGAACGGCGTGTCGGCGTTGAGCGCGGGTTCGACCATTCGGGCCTGCTCCGGTTCGAGCAGCCGAAACGCCACACCGGCCTCGCGCAGCACCTGCAGGCTGGGTTGCACGAGCAGCCGGTCGCGATCGGTGCGCAGCAGCACCATGTAGCCATCGCTTCGGTCGTATTCGAGCCGCAGTTGGCCGCGGATCGCATGCAGGCGTTCGCGGCTGTAGAAAGCGAGCCGGCGCATGTGGGTGCGGCTGGCCAGATATTGCTCTAGCGTACAGGCACGGTACCAGCGCCACATCCATGCCAGTTCGTCCCGGCTCAGCGGCCAGCTGATGCGGATTCCCGTATGCCGCTGCAGCATCTGCCCCAGCACCTTGCGCGGCATGCCTGGTGCGGCCCACGGAGTGACGTATCCGGGCGCGATGATGCCCGCGTTGGCGAAGCTGGTTTCTTCGGCGGCCGCGCCGCGGCGCTCGAATACCGTGACGTCATGGCCATCCTGGCCCAGTTCGTACGCGGTAGTGACGCCGATGATGCCGGCGCCAATGACAGCAATTTTCATGAATCCCTTTGGTGCGGTCGCTTGATCCGGCATGTGGCCGAACGGGCCCCGGGCGCCGCGATTATCCGGCGCGCAGCAACTGCTCGATCTGCACGCCGATGTTGAGCACGGTGTCGTCGCGCAGCGCCCCCTGCCACACCATCATTCCCACCGGCAGCTCGTCACCGGCATGGCAGGGCAGGCTGAGCGCGCAGCCATCGAGCATGTTGACGACATTGGTATTGCGCAGCAACAGGCCATTGACCTTGAAGAAGGCGTCGTCACGCGGCGCGCCGGGTGACACCGATGCAATGGTCGGCGCCACCAGCGGCACGGTCGGGGAGACGACCGCATCGAAGGCTTGCAGTCGTTGCTCCACACGCGCGATCCATGCACGGCGCGCGTGCACCAGGTCGATGTAGTCGGCAGCGCTGATCGCCGCGCCACGCTGCACGCGGGCGACCACGCGCGGGTCCATCTGTTCTGCGGCCGTAGCCAGGGCAGCGCGATGCAGGGCGAAACTCTCGGCCGCGGAGAACCCGCCTTGCGCCATCAGGCCCGCCAGTTCGAGTAATTCGGGCAGGTCGACTTCGGTGACGCTGGCACCGGCTGCACGCAGTTGCCCAAGCGTACGCTGGTAGGCGTTGGCAACCGTTGTATCGAGATCGTCGAGCATCAGCGTGCGAACCATCGCCAGCTTGTAGTTGGCCAACGGCGCCAGGCTTCGGACGACGCTGCGCGCCGCGAGGATTTGGTGGGCCACGATGGCATCGGGCACCGAACGTGTCATCGCGCACACCGTGTCCAGTGT
>CAZADK010000267.1:0-258 GCA_964483855.1 uncultured Rhodoferax sp. | reverse complement strand
GCACCAGACGCGCCGTATTCTTGAAGCCGACGATGCCGTTGAGCGCCGCCGGGATGCGGATCGATCCTGCCGTGTCGGAGCCCAGGCCCAGGAATGCCGCACCGGTGGCAACCGACACGGCTGCGCCGCTCGAAGATCCACCGGGGATCAGCGCCTCGGCACGGCTGGCCGCGTTGGCTGGTGTGCCGAAGTGCGGGTTGATGCCCACACCGGAGAAGGCGAACTCGGTCATGTTGGTGCGCCCGATGATCGCGGCCC
>CAZADK010000266.1:0-6266 GCA_964483855.1 uncultured Rhodoferax sp. | reverse complement strand
AACTGACACCGCGCGAAAAGGGCATGAAGGGTTCGATCGCGCGGGCCCAGGAGATTGCCGCGGGTATCCCCGGCGCCTGGATCCCGCAACAGTTCGACAACTCGGCCAACATCGACGCCCATGTACAGACCACGGCCCAGGAGATCCTGGCCGATTTTCCGCAAGGGCTGGATGTGCTGATCACCGGTGTCGGCACCGGCGGCCACATCACCGGTTGTGCCCAGGTGCTCAAGGCCCAGTGGCCGCAACTCAAGGTGTATGCGGTCGAACCCGCGGCCTCGCCGGTGATCTCGGGCGGCGCACCGTCGCCGCACCCGATCCAGGGCATCGGCGCAGGCTTCATTCCGACCAACCTCAAGACCGAATTGCTCGACGGCGTGATCCAGGTCGAGCCTGAACCGTCGCGCGAGATGGCGCGGCGCTGCGCGCGCGAGGAGGGCATGCTGGTGGGAATTTCTTCGGGTGCGACGCTTGCCGCCATCGCCCAGAAACTGCCGGACCTGCCGGCAGGCGCCAGCATATTGGGTTTCAACTACGACACCGGCGAGCGTTACCTGTCGATCGAAGGTTTTCTGCCCGCCTGAATGATCCGCCTGTCCGAGCTGAAACTGCCGCTGGAGCATACACGCGCGGATCTGGAGGGCCTGGTGTTGCGCACGCTCGGGCTGCCGGCCGCATCGATCCTGGAGACGACCGTCTTCAAGCGCAGCGTGGACGCACGCAAGGCGCAACTGCAATTCGTCTATATCGTCGACGTCACGCTGGCGCACCTGCCTGCAGAGCCCGACGTGCTCCAGGCGCTTGCCGGTCGGCCACATGTCGGGCCCTCGCCGGACATGGTGTACCGGCCGGTGCGGCAGATGCCGCCCGGCGCGCCGGCCGCGCGGGAGGGCGAGCGTCCGGTCGTGGTGGGATTCGGTCCATGCGGCATTTTTGCCGCACTTTTGCTGGCGCGGATGGGCCTGCGTCCGATCGTGCTCGAGCGCGGCCGCACGGTGCGCCGGCGCGCCAAGGACACCTGGGGCCTGTGGCGCAAGTCCGTGCTGGACCCGGAGTCCAACGTGCAGTTCGGCGAAGGCGGTGCCGGTACGTTTTCCGACGGCAAGTTGTGGAGCCAGATCAAGGATCCGCGTTACCTCGGGCGCAAGGTGATGACCGAGTTCGTCAAGGCCGGCGCACCGCAAGAGATCCTGGTCGAGGCCCATCCGCATATCGGCACCTTCAAGCTGGTCAAGGTGGTCGAGAACATGCGCGAGCAGATCATTGCGCTGGGTGGCGAGATCCGGTTCGAGCAGCGGGTAACCGACCTGCATCTGGAAGACGGACCATCTGATGACCAGGGTCGTACGCGGCGCGTTCGGGCGCTGAGCGTGTTGGACCAGGCGACGGGCATGACAACCGAACTGCCCGCGCGCCAGGTCGTGTTGGCGTTGGGCCACAGCGCGCGTGACACCTTCGTCATGTTGTACCGGCGCGGCGTGCAGATGGCTGCGAAACCGTTTTCGATCGGGTTTCGCATCGAACATCCGCAAAGCCTGATTGACCGCGCACGCTGGGGCCGCCATGTTGGCCATCCGGCACTCGGAGCCGCGGAATACCGCCTCGTGCACCATGCCGGCAACGGCCGCACGGTCTACAGCTTCTGCATGTGTCCCGGCGGCACGGTGGTGGCCGCGACCTCGGAGCCGGGACGGGTCGTGACCAACGGCATGAGCCAGTATTCGCGCAACGAGCGCAACGCCAATGCCGGCATCGTGGTGGGTATCGATCCGCGGGACTTTCCGCGCGACATCGCGCGCATGCGCGCGGCTTTGGGCGATGACATGTCGGCAGATGAAGCGACGATGGCCGCGCACCCGCTGACCGGAGTGGTCTTGCAGCGCGAACTCGAGTCCGCTGCCTACCGGCTCGGCGGCAGCAGTTACCAGGCGCCGGGCCAGTTGGTCGGCGACTTCCTCGCGGCGCGTCGTTCCAAGGCGCTGGGCGCGGTCGAACCGTCGTACAAACCCGGCGTGTTGCTGGGCGACCTGGGTGCGGCCCTGCCCGCCTACGCGATCGATGCGATACGCGAGGCCTTGCCGGCGTTCGGGCGCAAGATCAAGGGCTTCGACATGCCGCACGCGGTGTTGACCGGCGTCGAGACGCGCACCTCGTCACCGGTGCGGATCACGCGCGGCGACGACTTCCAGAGCCTGAATGTGCAGGGTCTGTACCCGGCGGGTGAGGGGGCCAGTTATGCAGGCGGCATTTTGTCTGCCGGCGTCGATGGGATCCGGGTCGCGGAGGCGGTGGCTTTGGCAGTGCTGCACTGAAGCCGACCTGATCGGGATGGGTTGTTGGCATGCGTGGCACCACCATACACGCTGGCTCGCCTTGGTATGCCTGTCACGGTGGGTCAATTGCGCAGGCTGCCAAGTGGGCCGGGTGGGCGGCGTAGCGCAGTAAAGGGGGAATCAATGGGCGAAGCTCATGCAAAACGCCGCAGCACTTCCAGCGCGCTTCGTCGTGGCGACGCCCGCAAGCCAGCGCAAGCACGCTGCCCATCGGACAGCAGAAAGCGCGACAGCCATCCGCATCACTACGCGATGGCTGTTGCACAAGCCCGGGCCAACGCGCCCCGAGGGCGCGCGCTGTCCTGCCGGTGTCAGGCGTTGGTGGTGTTCTGCAGCGCCGCGATGCGTTCCTCGATCGGCGGATGGGTCGAGAACCACTTGCCGATGCCGCCGGCAATACCCATCGCGGCGATGCTCTTGGGCAGTTCGGCCGGTGCCACGCCACCCAGGCGGGCCAGCGCGTTGATCATCGGCTGGCGCCGGCCCATCAACTGGGCGGCTCCGGCGTCGGCGCGGAACTCGCGCTGGCGCGAGAACCAGGCCACGATGATGGCTGCGACAAAACCGAGCACGATGTCCAGCACGATGGTGGTGACCCAGTAACCGATGCCAGGGCCCGACTGCTGGTCATTGCCGCGGCGCAGGAAACTGTCGACCGCGTAACCGATGACCCGGCTCAGGAACACCACGAAGGTGTTCATCACGCCCTGGATCAGCGTCATCGTGACCATGTCGCCGTTGGCGATGTGTGCCACCTCGTGGCCGATCACCGCCTCGACTTCCTCGCGTGTCATGCCCTGCAGCAGCCCGGTCGATACCGCGACCAGTGCATTGTTCTTGAACGCACCGGTGGCGAACGCATTCGGAGCGCCTTCGAAGACGCCGACCTCGGGCATGCCGATATTGGCCTTGTCGGCGAACTTGCGCACGGTCTCGACGATCCAGGCCTCGTCGGCATTGCGGGGCTGCTCGATGATCTTTACGCCCGCGCTCCACTTGGCCACCGGTTTGCTGATCAGCAGCGAGATGAAGGCACCGCCAAAACCCAGGATCAGCGCAAAACCCAGCAACGCGCCCAGGTCCAGGCCGTTGGCCGTCAGGAAGCGATTCACGCCCAGGATGTTGGCCACGATACCCAGCACCACCACGACGGCGAGGTTGGTCATCACAAACAGCAGGACTCGTTTCATGGGTATGGTTTCCAGTGGGGTCCGGCAGGACCGATGGCAAGAATGGTAGGGGCAAAGCCGCCCGATTCAAGGCCTTCGCGGCCGTATGCCCACGTGATTTGCGGTTATTGCTGCAGGTCGGGCGCTGGCCGCTGCGCCGGCCGGAACACGTTCTCGTCCTGGTAGAACCCGGGCGCCTCGTTGGCGGGCCACCAGCCGGGAACCCCCAGCACCGGCAGATGCGCGAATGGTTTGGTGGCCAGCAGGTCGGCACTGAGCTGCCTGGCGACCCAGCCGTCGATGTCGGCCAGGGACCGGGCGTGTTGCGGTACTGCGAGTACATGCGCGGTGACCGCCTTGCGCGGCGTGCACAGTTTTTCCAGCAAGGCGTGGCCGAACAACACCAGTCGTGCGTCCTGCCACAGCGGTCGCAGCGGGCCGAACAACCGATCCCATTGCTTGCTGCGCAACGCATCCCACAAGGGTTGCGGTGCGCTCAGGAATGCAGCGTTTTCGTCGAGTAGCGTCAATGCGTCGCGTACCGGGCCGCGTGCCGGCCGCACGCCATCAAAGGCGATCTGCGCTGCCTGCAACTGGTTCAGTCGCCGTTTGGTGGCGGGAAAGTGGATCCAGCACAGGCCGTTGAAGAAGTCATGCAGGCCTTCGCGCGTCGGGCAGGTGCCGGTTTGCGCGATGAACTGCTCGTAGGCCCAGTCCTCGGGCAAGGCCGATTGCGGCACGAAGCGCACCGGTGCGTTTGCGCCCTGGTTCAGGGCTTGCCACAGCGGCGTGCCCGCGCCAGCCGAGCGTTCCACCGCTCGCCCGGTGCGCCGCCAGGGCGCTAGCCAGGGCGCGTCCCAGTCGGGCGCTTGCCACGGCATGGGGTCGCCGCCCGCCCGCCTCTCGATGCGATTTAGCCCTCCAGCAGTCTCCACGGCACCAGTTCCCCGCCCAGCAGCGGCTTGAGCTCGGCGTCACCGAACGGATAACTTTGTGGCGCCTGCCAGGCACGACGCTCGAGCGTGACGCTGCCGCTGTTGCGCGGCAAGCGGTAGAAGTCCGGGCCGTGGAAACTCGCAAACGCTTCCAGGCGGTCCAGTGCATCGACAGCATCGAACGCCTGCGCGTACATCTCCAGCGCCGCATGCGCTGTGTAACAACCGGCGCAGCCGCTGGCGTGCTCCTTCAGATGGGCAGGGTGCGGCGCGCTGTCGGTGCCCAGGAAGAAATGTGCATGGCCGCTGGTGGCAGCCGCCACCAGGGCCTGACGATGGATTTCGCGCTTGAGCACCGGCAGGCAGTAATAGTGCGGACGGATGCCCCCGGTGAAGATCGCGTTGCGATTGAACAGCAGGTGGTGCGCGGTGATCGTGGCTGCGGTGTGCGGACCGGCCTCGCGCACGTATTGCGCGGCCTCCTTGGTCGTGATGTGTTCCATGACGATGCGCAACTCCGGGAAGTCGCGCCGCAGCGGGATCAGCTGCTGTTCGATGAACGCCGCCTCACGGTCGAACAGATCGACCTCTGGCGAGGTGACTTCGCCATGCACCAGCAGCAACAGGCCCTCTTTCTGCATCGCCTCGAGCACCGGGTAGACCAGCCGGATGTCGGTCACGCCGGCGTCGCTGTTGGTGGTGGCCCCGGCCGGATATAGCTTGGCCGCCACGACCATGTCGCCCAGGCCGTTGGTGCGGGTGGCGCTGGCGCGGCGAATCTCGTCCGGCGCGATACGGTCGGTCAGGTACAGCGTCATCAACGGTGTGAACGCCTTGCCAGTCGGCACCGCGGCCCGGATTCGCGCGGCGTAGGCCAGTGCCTGCGCCACCGTCGTGATCGGCGGCTTGAGGTTGGGCATGATGATGGCGCGCGCAAACTGCGCCGCCGTGTGGGGCACCACGGTATCCAGCGCCTGCCCGTCGCGCACGTGCAGGTGCCAGTCGTCGGGACGGGTGATGCGCACCCGATCGTTGCGGGGATTCGGTTTGTTGGGGTGCATGGGAGGAGGCTCAGGAGGCCTGTGTTCGAGGGGGACGAGACAAGGTCAGCAGGTAATCCCACAGCGCGGCGGCGCTGCCTTTCACCGCGTTGCGTGCCTTGCCGTTGTTCACAACGCCCTTGGCACTGCCGTTGGCGGCGCGGCTGTTGTCGGGACCAGCGGGCCGCTCCCGGTAGGCACGCACGTCCATCGTGATGGTCAGCCCGGACATGCCGGCGGGCAAGGCACTCACCAGCCGCCGGGCGCGCAGCTCCCTCTTGACGGCGCTGTAGGGCAGGAACGCCACGCCGTGCCCCTCCAGCGCCATTGCCTTGAGGCCTTCGGCCATGTCGGTCTCGTAGACCCGGTCGAAGTGGATCGGGATCGCCGACTGCTTCAGTATGAGATCGACCAACTGGCCCAGGTAGGCTCCGGGCGCGTAACCCAGGTAGGGCAGCGGCTGGCCGGCGCGCCCGGGCAGGGTGAACATCGACGAGCCGCCGGCGTCGGGCTTGGCATACGGCGCGATGACCTCTTCACCCAGGCTGACCATTTCATACCGCTGTGGGTCGAGCTGAAACGGGTTCGCACTGTGATGGTAGGCGATCAGCAGGTCGCAACTGCCCTCGACCAGGCGCAATACCGCGTCGTGCACGTTGAGCGCGATCAGGCGGCTCTTGACCGGGCCGAACTTGTCCCGCAGGCCCGACACCCAGGCTGGAAAAAAGGTGAACGCCAATGTGTGCGGCACCGCGAACTCGACCACGTCGTGGGCGTTCGAGCGATGAT
>CAZADK010000265.1:0-6329 GCA_964483855.1 uncultured Rhodoferax sp. | reverse complement strand
CTGCTGACCCCGCCCGGCGAATGGGGCGCTGACGTCGCGGTTGGCATCGCCCAGCGCTTCGGCGTGCCCCTCGGCTACGGCGGGCCGCACGCCGCCTTCTTCGCCTGCCGCGACGAGCACAAGCGCCACATGCCAGGCCGCCTGGTCGGCGTATCTAAGGACGTGCACGGCCGCCCGGCGCTGCGCTTGTCGCTGCAGACGCGCGAGCAGCACATCCGCCGCGAAAAGGCGACCTCGAACATCTGTACGGCGCAAGTGCTGCCGGCGGTGGTCGCCAGCATGTACGCCGTCTATCACGGCCCGGCCGGCCTGACCCGGATCGCGCAACGCGTGGCCCTGCTCACCGCCATGCTGGCGCGCGGACTGCAACTGCTCGGTTACCAGCTGGCCAACACCAGCGCCTTCGACACGCTGACGGTGCAGACCGGCGCCGCCACGCCAGACGTGCTCGCACGCGCCCGGCAGGGCCGGATCAACCTGCGCCAGTTGCCGGACGGATGTCTGGCGATCTCGCTGGATGAGACCTGCACCCGCGCCGACCTGGCACGGCTGTTGTCGCTGTTCGCCATCGGCGGTCAGTCGGCACCGACGGTCGATGTGCTGGTGAGTGACAGCCCGTCGCTGCTGCCCGACAGCCTGCGCCGCACCAGTGCCTTCCTGAGTCATCCGGTATTCAGTCGGCACCACAGCGAAACCGGCATGTTGCGCTACATCCGCAGCCTGTCCGACAAAGACCTGGCGCTGGACCGCAGCATGATTCCGCTGGGCAGCTGCACGATGAAGCTCAACGCCACCAGCGAGATGATTCCGATCACCTGGCCGCAGTTCGCCGACATCCATCCATTCGCGCCGGCCGAGCAGCGCCGGGGATACGCCGAACTCGACCGGCAGTTGTGCGACTGGTTGTGCCAGGCCACCGGTTATGCGGGCGTCAGCCTGCAACCGAATGCCGGCAGCCAGGGCGAATACGCCGGTCTGCTGGCGATCCGCGCCTACCATGCGGCCCGGGGCGAATCCCACCGCACGATCTGCCTGATTCCCTCCAGCGCACACGGAACGAACCCGGCCAGTGCGCAGATGGCCGGGCTGAGCGTGGTCGTCACCGCCTGCGACAGCAACGGCAACGTCGACATGGCCGACCTGCAGGCCCAGTGCGAAAAACACAGCGCCAACCTGGCCGCCATCATGATCACCTATCCGAGCACCCATGGCGTGTTCGAGACCCAGGTCAAGGAGCTCTGCGCGCTGGTCCACCAACACGGTGGCCGCGTCTATGTGGACGGCGCAAACATGAATGCGCTGGTCGGCATCGCGGCGCCCGGCGCGTTCGGCGGCGATGTCAGCCACCTGAACCTGCACAAGACCTTCTGCATTCCGCACGGTGGTGGCGGACCGGGCGTGGGCCCGGTCTGCGTCGTCGAGGACCTCGTTCCCTACCTGCCCGGGCACGTGACCGGCGCGGTACCGTCGAACGGTGTCGGAGCCGTCTCTGCCGCGCCTCTGGGCAATGCCGCGGTGCTGCCGATCAGCTGGATGTATTGCCGCATGATGGGACCGGACGGGCTGACGGCCGCCACCGAGGTCGCGATCCTGAGTGCCAATTACATCAGCGCGCGGCTCAAAGACCACTACCCAACGCTGTACGCCAGCGCGAACGGCCATGTGGCGCACGAATGCATCCTGGACCTGCGCCCGCTCAAGGAGAGCACCGGCGGCGCCCACGGTGTCAGCGCCGAGGACGTGGCCAAACGCCTGATGGACTACGGTTTCCATGCACCCACGCTGAGTTTTCCGGTGCCCGGCACCTTGATGGTCGAGCCGACCGAGAGCGAAACCTTGCAGGAACTGGACCGCTTCATCGCCGCGATGATCGCGATCCGCGAGGAGATCCGCATGATCGAACGTGGAGAATGGCCGCGGGACAACAATCCGCTCAAACATGCGCCCCATACCGCGGCTGCCGTGGTCGGCGACAACTGGGAGCGCCCCTACTCGCGGGAGATCGGCGCCTTCCCGCTCGCGAGCCTGAAACAGGCGAAATACTGGACACCGGTGGGCCGCATCGACAATGTCCACGGCGACCGCAACCTTTTCTGCAGCTGTATTCCCGTCGCAGACTATGCCTGATGCCGCGGCCGGCGCCAGCGCGCCGGCCCTGTCATACTGGGCCTTCCCAACTTGAACGCCCGGACCACCCCGTCATGCTCTACGCCATCCTCAAGACCCTGCACCTGCTGTCCATCATCCTGTGGATCGGCGGCATGGCCTTCGTGCTTTTTTTCCTGCGTCCGGCGCTGGGCAGCCTGCAGCCGCCCCAACGCGTGACCCTGATGCACGACGTATTGCGCCGTTTCTTCGGCGCGGTGTCGGCCGCCATCATCATCGTGCTGGTCAGCGGTTTGTGGATGATGGCCGAGTTCGTCAGCGGTGCGTCCGCCAGTGGCGTACGCATGCCGATGAGCTGGATGGTGATGGCCACGCTGGGCCTGCTGATGATGGCCCTCTACGGCCATATCCGTTTCGTGCTCTACAAGCGGCTGCAGCGCGCCGTAGCCAGTAGCGAGTGGTCAGCCGGCGGCGCGGCTCTGGGCGCGATCCGGGTCTGGGTGCTGGCCAACCTGTGCATCGGTCTGGTCATCATCGTCGTGCTGATGCTGCTGTAGCGACTGTTCACCCGGTGCCAGCCAGCGCAACGCGGGCTAACTGGCCAGCGCGTAGGGTCCGCCGCGCTCGAGCGCACGGCGGTATGCCGGCCGATCCTGGAACCGCCTGACCCAGGCGTCGAGGTGGGGATATTGCGCGCGCAGACCGCGCGCGGCCTCACCGACAAAACTCATCTGGATGTCGGCACCCGTCAGATGATCGCCCACCAGCCAGTCGCGGCCTTCGAGCGACTGGTTCACGAAACCCAGGTGGTTGGCGATCTCGCTGTCGATGCGCGGCGCCAGCGGTGCGCCGGCCTCGCCCAGCCTTGCGACATACAGCTTGAGCATCAGCGGCAGCATCGCGGAGCCTTCGGCGTAATGCAGCCACTGCAGGTAGGTCTCGTATTCCGGCCAGCCCACCGATGGCTGCAGACGGCCATCGCCATGGTGGCGGATCAGGTAGTCGACGATGGCGCCGGACTCGAATACCGTCTGTCCGTCATCGACCAGCACCGGCGCCTTGCCCAGCGGGTGGACGGCCTTGAGTTCGGGCGGCGCGAGCCGGGTGCTGCCATCGCGCTGGTAACGCTTTATTTCATAGGGCACCTCGAGTTCTTCGAGCAACCACAACACGCGCTGCGACCGCGAATCGTTGAGATGGTGGACAACAATCATGACGTGCTCCTGGCATTGGCGCCGGCTCCCTGAAGCAGGCTTGACCACACGCTCATGGCGCGCGATATCTGCAATCAGTATAGGTTGCGATTGCGCCTGCGGCTGTCGGCGATTTGCTGACGGCCGTGTCGGTCGGTCACTCGGCGGCCCCAGGCAAAGGCCTGCTGCCCGCCACTGGCCGTGGCCCCAAATGCCTGGCCAAGCCAGGGCTGGGGCAATCTCACGCCTTGAGTGCCAATGTCGCCACCACCTGCATGCGCGAACCATCCGGCACCTCGACCGCCAGGCGCAACCAGCCGCCGAACTCGCGTACACGCACGAACGCCAGGCTATCTGCCCGCGCGGCGATGCGCATGCTGCTGCCCTCGTCGATCCAGTGCAGGCCATCCGGCGAGATCTGCACCCGCGCCAGCGCAGAAGCCGAGCCGTCGGCCACATCATCGCCGGTCTGCATGACACGGACGAAAAACAGCGCTTCGGCGGCCCAGGCCGCCTCGTATGGCTCGGTCTGCAACGCCGCCTGCCACCATTCGCCGCGCGCGAGCACGGCGGTATAGGCGTTGCGCATCAAGCTACCCATATCAGAACTCCCCTGACAGCAACACGCTGTCCAGATAAAAAAAGCTGCGCTTGGCAGTATCGGATTCGCAGAAAAACACCAGGTTGAGCATGCAGGCCAGGTTGGGCATCGCCGGTATCGTGATCGAGCCTGTGTCGGGGCAGGCAAAGGTCTGGTCGTTGCACTGGAACTCCAACCAGCGCATCGTGGCCAGGTCGAAGTCGAAACGCAGGTAGTGCCAGTTGATCTTGGTCGGGATCTCGTTGTAGCAAAGCGTCTGGCCGGCTCCCGCAATGTCTTCCCAGTCGTTCGGACTGAGGTGGTCGTGGGTCACCGTTTCGCTGCGGTTGCCGATGGAGCGAAACGGCGTCGAATGCTGCTTGAACTGCCATCGATTCATGCGCTGGCCTTCGAGCGCGTTGAGGTAACGCAGATGCGGCATGACCCGTTGCTGGCCATCCTGCAGGTCGAACAGCAGGCCGACCGACCGCACATCAAGATCCGACAGCTTGAGTTCGTTGGCCTCGGGCTTGAACGCGAAATAGGTCTCGACGCGGATCTTCGAGGCCCGGCGAAAGGTCACCCGCTTGATCGCGGTATTGCGCTCGCCCGGCACCGCGCGCGTGGCAATCTTCAGCGCGTAGGTGCCGTCGAAGGCGCCGTGGGTTCCGCTGTCCCAGTGCGTGATCTGGCTCAGCATCGGCTGCATGTGGCGCGCGTAGGAACGCGTCATCGTGTCGATCGAGCCCTCGTAATTGCCCACCAGCGTCGTCCAGCCGTTCAGGCCGCAGTCGAAATCGTCGAAGTAGATCACCCGTGCCAATGGGTCGTAGCGCGACAGGCGCGGATCGGCATGGATCGGGTGGGCGGCGGCAACAGGCATGTTCACGGGTTCATCCTTTCACGGTGCCGGCGGTCAGGCCGGCGATCAGGTACTTCTGCACCAGAATGACAAAGACCAGTATCGGCAACAGTTGCAGTGTCGCAGCGGCGAACAGGATGCCCCAATCGACACCGTCGATGGCGCCGACCATCTCGGAGATCACCAGCGGCGCGGTCTTGGCGTCCACGGCGGTGAAGATGAACGCGAACAGGAAGTCGTTCCACGCAAACACCATGATGAAAACCGAGGTCGCGATCATGCCGGCGTAGGACAGCGGCAGCACGATCAGCCGCAGCGTCTGCCACAAGCCGGCGCCGTCGATGGCGGCGGCCTCCTCCAGTTCGCGTGGCAACTGGTCGATGAAGGCCTTCATGATCCAGGTGCCCAGGCTCAGGAAAAACGCGCAGTACAGGATCACCAGCACGGTGCGGGTGTCGTTGAGCATCAGCCAGTTGACGGCGGGAAACAGCGGCAACGTGATCACGATTGGCGGCAACAGGCGCACCAGGATCATGAAGAAGGCCGAGGCAGTCAGGGCCCGACCATCGCGCCGCGAGTAGACGTAACCGGCCAGGAAGGACACCACCAGCGTCAAGACAGTGGCGCTCAGCGCAATCACCAGGCTGTTGACCAGGTTGTGGAAGAAGTCGGGCCAGCGTTCCCACAGGTTGGTGTAGTTGCGGGTCGTCAGCGACATCAGGCTGCCGCCGCCACCGAAGATGTCGCGCGGCGGGCGCAACGAGGACAACACCACCAGCAGGATCGGGAAGCCGGACCACGCCAGCACCGCCGCCAGCGCGAGCATGCGCAGCGCGTTCACCAACCAGCGGCGCAAGCGCCGCACGGTCAGGGGGCGTCTACCTACGGCCATGTGCAAACATCCTGCGGTACATCTGCCAGATGTACCAGGAGCCCATCAGCAGCGAGGCGATCAGCATCAACCAGCCGGTGGCCGCCGCCGCGCCGAAATCGGAATACCGGAATGCCTGCCGGTACAGGTAGACCGCCAGCACCTCGGTGGTACGGGCCGGCCCGCCGCCGGTCAACAGCCAGACCTCGGAGAAGATGCGGAACGCGAAGATATAACGAAACACCAGCGCCACCAGCATGGCCGGCACCAGCAGGGGCACCGTGATGTGGCGGAACTTGCGCCAGGCGCCGGCGCCATCGACCTGGGCCGCCTCGTACAACTCGCGCGGAATGCCGAGCAGCGCGGTGTACAGCAAGATGAAGGTGAACGGCAGGTGGTGCCAGATCGACAGCAGTACCACCATGGCCAGCCCGTGCGAGGGCTCCACCGCCCAGTCCAGCGTCGGCAGGCCGATGGCTTTCAAGGCCAGCGTCACCGGGCCGACATACGGCTCGGACATGTACTTGAAGATCACGACCGCAACCACTTCGCTGATGGCATACGGCGCCAGCACGACGGCAATCATGACCCGGCGCCAGGGTATCCAGCCGGCAAACAGCATCGCCACCGCCAGCGCCAGCAGGAACTCACCGAACACCACCGCATTGACGACGATGGCGGTATTGAGCGTCGCGGTCCAGAAATACGGGTCGGACA
>CAZADK010000264.1:974-6354 GCA_964483855.1 uncultured Rhodoferax sp. | reverse complement strand
TGGATCGAGCAAACCCGTGGCAGTTACCAGGAGCAGTTCCGGGCGCAGGAAAGGGCCTGTTACCAGCGTTTCGCCGTCAACGACTGCCTGCTGAAGAGCCGCGGCACCGAACGCGAAGTCATGGCGGACCTGCGGCGCCAGGACATATTGATCAACGATGCGCAGCGCAAGCGGCGCGCCGCGCGCCAGTTGCTGCAGGCGGACAAGCGGCTCGACGGCACGGCCCAGCCCTGAGCGCCTCATGAGGAAACGCCGGGCCGCCCCAAGTTTCCTCGCATCCTCCCAAGTTTCCTCGCACCCCCTCGGGGGGCCTGGCGAAGCCCGGGCAGGGGGCGCTCCCAGTACCTTAGCTGTCCAGCGGTTCGAGCTTGACGACCACCATCGACAGGTTGTCGCCACTGCCTTGAGCGCGCTCACGGGCCTTTTCGACCAGAAATTCGGCGGCTTCGCGCGCCGACAGCCGGTTCAGCACGTCGGCCATCTCTTCGTCCTTGAAATAGTGCCAGACGCCGTCGCTGCAGGCGACCAGGCAATCGCCGGTGCGTAGTCGAGGGATGAAGTGGATGTCTACCGGCGGCTCGGTTTCCGTGCCCAGGCATCCCATAAGGATGTTGGATTGCGGATGGACGTTGGCCTGCTCCTCGGTGATCTCGCCTCGCTTGACCAGCATCTGCACATAGGAATGGTCCATCGTGCGCCGGATCAACTTGCCGCCGTGGAAATGGTAGATGCGGGAATCGCCCGAATGCGCCCAGTGGCAGTCTCCGCCGGCGTTGATGACGAAGGTCGCCACCGTGCTGTGCGGCTCCTCCTCGGCCGATATCGCAGTCAGCTTGATGACCACATGGGCCTCGCGGGCGACCTGCATCAGCATCGCAGCCGCGTCGTCGGTGCTGGGTGCATACCGCTCGAACAACTGGCGCGCGGTCATGATGACCTGGTCGGATGCCTTGCGCCCTCCACTGCGCCCGCCCATGCCATCGGCCACGATGCCGAGCACACAGCCATTGGCACGCGGGTGGCTGAGCAGGTCGACCCGGTCTTGCTGGTAATCGCGGTCACCCTTGTGGATGCCGGTGGCTGCGGTCAGTCGGTAACCATTGATCATTTTGCGCCGTTCAACAGCAACGATGGACAAAAAAGCGGGACAATCGTGGCAGCCTTTCGGCACGCCGACCTGCCTCTGCCCAGGGCCAGATGCCGCGCCTGATTCTAGACCCAAGCCGTGCAAGCCAATCTGCATTCACCCGACCGCCGCTTGATCGAGCTGACGATGGAACACGCCAATCTGGACGCGCTGATCGACCGCGCCTCGCATCTGGCACCGATCGACGAGTTGGCTTTGCGCCGGCTCAAGAAGCGCCGGCTGGCGCTGCGCGACGAAATGCAGCGCATACGCCACCATTTGCTGCCCGACAGTTCAGCCTGATCCATGGAATTGCTCGAACAGGTGGAGCAGGCATTTGCGCCCGAAGGCGTGTTGTCGCGTACGGTGCAAGCATTCCATCCGCGCGAGGGCCAGATCGCCATGGCCCGAGCCATCGCGCGGACCATCGATGGCGGCGGTGTACTGGTCGTCGAGGCTGGCACCGGCGTCGGCAAGACCTTCTCTTACCTGGTACCAGCCCTGCTCAGTGGCACCCGGGTGTTGTTATCCACCGCGACCAAAACCTTGCAGGACCAGTTGTTCGGCCGTGATCTGCCGCAACTGGTCCGGGCGCTGGGCTTGCCGATACGCACTGCCTTGCTCAAGGGACGCTCGAGTTACCTGTGCCTGCACCGGCTCGAACAGGCACGACAGGATCCGGCATTGTCCGATCGCACACTGAGTCGTACGCTGGGCAAGATCGAGCAATGGGCGCAGGGCACCCGCAGCGGCGACCTGGCCGAGCTCGCCGGACTGGATGAACGCTCGCCGGTGCTGCCATACGTGACCTCGTCGCGCGACAACTGCCTTGGCGCACAATGCCCGCAGTTCCGGTCCTGCCATGTCAACCTGGCGCGGCGCGAGGCACTGGCTGCCGACGTGGTTGTCATCAACCACCATCTCTTCTTCGCCGACCTGGCCGTGCGCGAATCGGGCATGGCAGAATTGTTGCCCAGCGTGCAGACCGTGGTGTTCGACGAGGCCCATCAACTCAACGAGACCGGTTTGCAGTTCCTGGGGCGCCAGTTGTCGACCGGACAGGTGATCGACTTCGCGGGCGACCTGCTTGCAGTCTGCCTGGCGCAGGCCCGGGGCCTGGGTGAGTGGCAGCAGCAAGCTGCCACCCTGGACCGCGCTGCGCGTGACCTGCGCCTGTTGGTCGGTCGCATGCCCGCGAACAGCCGGCTGCGCTGGTCGGACACGGCCCCAGACCAGGTCTCCGGTCCGGCGTGGGAGGAGGCGCTTGCCACGTTGCTGGCGGCTTGCGCGGCTGTACGCAGGGCGATCGAGCCCGTGCTGCAAACCGGTCCCGATTTTGGCCGGCTGGTCGAGCGGTTGGATCGGATCGCCGGCCATGTCGAGGCTTTTCGGCAGCCGCGTGATCCGGCCAGCGTGCGTTGGCTCGACGTCGGCTCCCAGGTGCGCCTGATCGAGTCGCCGCTGGACATCGCACAGGCTGTGCAGGACAAGCTGTTGGCGACCGACGCTGCCGATCACGACCGGCGTGCCTGGATATTCACTTCGGCCACGCTCGGCGACGAGCCCAGTCTGCGCTGGTTCACCGAGCCGTGCGGCCTGCGCGATGCGCAGACCTTGCGCGTCGACAGCCCGTTCGATTACCAGCGCCAGGCTGCGCTATACGTGCCACGCCAGATGGTCAAGCCGGCCGACCCGGCGCACAGCAGCCAGGTGGCGGCCCTGGTGGCAAGACTGGCGGCAACGCTGGGTGGTCGCACGCTGGTGTTGACCACCACTTTGCGCGCCTTGCGCGCGATCAGCGAGGATCTTCAGCGCCGCTTCGATGGTGCACCGGATATCCAGGTGCTGGTGCAGGGACAGGGGCCGAAGCGCGAACTGATGGACCGGTTGCGCAATGCGGTCGACGACGGCGGGCCGGGTTGCATCCTGGTCGCATCGGCGTCCTTTTGGGAGGGCATCGACGTGCCAGGCGATGCGTTGCAAATGGTCGTCATCGACAAACTGCCGTTTCCGCCGCCCAACGATCCGTTGGTCGAGGCACGTGCGGGGCGGCTGGAGGCGTCGGGGCGCAGCCCGTTCAACGACTATTTCATCCCCGAGGCCGCTGTGGCGCTCAAGCAGGGCGCGGGTCGACTGGTGCGGCGCGAGACCGATCGGGGCGTGCTGGTGTTATGCGATACCCGGCTGACCGGGATGGGTTACGGACGGCGACTGCTGGCGGCGCTGCCGCCGATGCGCATGATCCGTGAGGAATCCGAACTGATGGAACTGTTGCAGGAACTCACCAGAACTTCCACCACGGCTCACCGTCGCGCTGAAAACCGCGGCTGAAAAACCGGCTGTTCGGATAGTTGGTCATCATCACGCGCTTGGAGTCTTCATGCAATTGCTCCATGCCAAGCCTCTCGTACGACCTGACCATGATGTAGAGGGCTTCTTCCAGTGCCGGCACGTCGCGGTAGTCGACAAGCGCCGCCTGGGCGCGGTTCACCGCCGCCAAATAGGCGCCACGCTGATAGTAATAACGCGCCACGTGAACCTCGTATTGGGCCAGTGAATTGACGATATAGGTCATGCGCAGCCGCGCATCGGGCGTGTATTTGGACTCGGGGAAGCGGGTCGTGAGCTCCTTGAAGGATTCGAACGACTCCTTGGCCGCTATCTGGTCGCGTTCGGACAGGTCCTGGCGCGTCAGGAACGACAACATGCCCAGATCGTCGTTGAAGTTCACGATTGCCTTGAGGTACAACGCGTAGTCGAGCGCCGGGCTGGCTGGATGCAGCTTCATGAAGCGCTCAATCGTCGAGAGCGCCTGCGCGGGCTCGGCCGCGCGGTAATGGGCATAGGCCTTGTCGAGCTGGGCCTGTTGTGCCAGCGGGGTTCCGGCCGCCCGGCCTTCGAGTTTCTCGAGCAACAAGGTTGCCTTGTCGTAGGCGCCGGACTTCATCTCTTCCTTGGCTTCGGCGTAAAGGCGATTCGGGCTCCAGTTGGCTGACTTGTCGTCGGTCGTCGTTGAGCAGCCGGAAACCCACACCATGACAGCGGCGATCATCGCGATGCGGACCATTGATAATTTGACTCGCAGCATGGGGGAAACCTTGGTTACAAACAGCCGGCCGATTATATCGGCCACACCGTTGGCGACGGATCCGGACGACCCGGCCGACACTGCGGCGGAGCACGAGATTCGCCAGTGGCAGGTCGGGGCGCAGCAGCACCGCGAACGGCTCGACAAGGTGCTGGCAGCCAGTATCACCGGTTTTTCGCGCAGCTATCTGAGCCAGCTGGCGGAGCAGGGCGCCGTCATGCGTAACGGACAGGTATTGAGCAAGCCCTCGACCCGCCTGCAGGCCGGGGACACGCTGGAGGTCATGCTGCGGCCGACGCCGCAGAGCCAGGCTTTCACGCCCGAGGCCATGGCGCTGAAGGTGGTCTACGACGATAGCGAGTTGCTGGTCATCGACAAGCCGGCGGGGTTGGTCGTGCATCCGGCGCCGGGCAACTGGAGCGGGACGCTGCTCAATGGCTTGCTGGCCTGGGATCCTCGGTTGACGCAATTGCCCCGGGCCGGCATCGTGCACCGGTTGGACAAGGACACCAGCGGTCTGATGCTGGTGGCACGCACCCGGCCGTGCATGGACGCGCTGGTGCGCATGATCGCGCAGCGCGATGTACGGCGCCAATACCTGGCACTGGCGCTGCGGCGATGGACCGGTCCATCCCCTCGCGACGTCGCGGCGGCGATCGGCCGCGACCCGTCCAACCGGCTGCGTATGGCGGCGCTCGCTCCGGGCAGCACCGGTGCCAAGGATGCCCGCACCACGATCGAGCTGCTGGACAACTCCGACGTCGGTTGCCTGGTACGCTGCAGCCTGCATACCGGGCGCACACATCAGATCCGGGTGCACATGGCCACGATCGGGCATCCTTTGCTGGGCGACACCGTATATGGAGCGCCACCGGGGTCGCCCATCGCACGGCAGGCACTGCATGCCTACCGGCTGGCACTGGCGCATCCAACGACCGGGCATTCCCTGGTTTTCGAGGCGCCGCTGCCGCCGGACATGGTGGCCGCGTTGGCTACCTGGGGGCTGCGCTACAATTCGGCTAAATAGCAGCCAGCCCGGCCGACACGAGTTGCCCGCTGTCCTTCGCACCGCAGACGTTCGTTTTGCCTGTTGCGTCCCCTTTTGACTGGCACCGATGCGCACCGTGAAGGTGCCGATTCCGGAACCCCTCGACCATGAATACCGC
>CAZADK010000264.1:0-964 GCA_964483855.1 uncultured Rhodoferax sp. | reverse complement strand
GCTGCGGGACATGCTTGCCTTGTTCGACGAGGCTGTCGGCACCGAGACGCTCAAGCAAATGCTGGGCGATCTGCGGCTGGACTGGGCGCAGCGCGGCGTCGAGTTGGTGCAGGTGGCGTCGGGCTGGCGGTTCCAGAGCCGACCCGAGATGCGCGAATTTCTCGATCGGCTGCATCCCGAGAAACCGCCGCGATACACCCGCGCGACACTCGAGACGCTGGCCATCATCGCCTACCGTCAGCCGGTCACTCGGGGCGACATGGAAGACATTCGCGGTGTGACGATCAACTCGCAGATCATCAAGCAGCTCGAGGACCGGAGCTGGATCGAGGTCATTGGCCATCGCGAGGCGCCCGGCCGGCCGGCCCTGTTTGCGACGACGCGCCAGTTCCTGGACGACTTGGGACTGGCCTCGCTGGACGAACTCCCGTTGCTGGACAAGGAGTCTGGCGCAGGCGATATGTTCGAGGCCCTGGCCCAAGGGGCGGACCCGATGCCTTCGCCGCAGGCAGATGCACCGGCAGATGCCGACGGGCAGGCCAACGAAATGATTGTGCGGCAGCCGGCAGTCGCTGCGCCTGCCGTCATCCCGCGCGCCGGATCTCGCGACGCACCGAAAACCGCAGCCGGTGCGGCAAGTGCAACGACCCAGGGCGGGCCCCCGCCCGAACCGGAGACATCAATGGTGGAACCCGAAAATGAATGAATCCGACCAGCACGAATTTCCGGCGGCACCGGTGCCCGATACAAGGTCAGCCGTGCCTGCCAAGCCCCGGCGCACGCGACGACGGTCCCCGGCAGTGCAAGGCGATCAGGCACTAGCCAGCCAGCCGCTGGATGCCCAGGCGCCAGACACGCAGGACTTGCCGGCTTTGCCTTCGGCTCATGCGCCTGCGGCTGCATCGACTGCGGTGCCGCCTGCACGGTCCGATGCTGCGCCAGTGCACTCGCGGGCCATGGAAGG
>CAZADK010000263.1:0-6355 GCA_964483855.1 uncultured Rhodoferax sp. | reverse complement strand
GTGGCCACATTTGTGTACTGCCTGCTGGTGCTGCGCACCATCCGGCGCGCCGACGAGGTGGCCTTCGTGCCGCATCTGTCGGTCAGCATCGGCGTGTTGCTGGCGATTGTCAGCATTGGGGTGCTGATCTACTTCATCCATCACGTCTCGGTTTCGATCCAGGCCAATGAGGTCGTGGCGCGGGTCGGCAGGGAACTGGAGCACGGCATCGACAGGCTGTTTCCTGGCCGCCTTGGCAAGCCTGGATCCGAGGTCTCGAAGACACCGAGCGATGCCGAGTTGCCAGCGTCATTCGCACGCGAGGCTCGTGCCGTGGGTGCCTTCGAAGACGGCTATCTGCAGTTGATTGATGCCGATGCATTGGTGACCTTGGCCAGCGAGGAAGATCTGCTGCTGCGGCTGGAGCGCCAGCCTGGGCACTATCTCGTCAAAGGGCGGACGCTGGTGATGGTCTGGCCCGGGGATCGGGTTACTGAAGCCTTGGTCGAAAAGATCAACGGTGCTTTCTTGCTCGGCAACCAACGCACCGCCGCTCAGGATGTCGAATTCTCCTTCCAGCAGTTGGTCGAGATCGCCTTGCGGGCGCTGTCTCCAGGTATCAACGACCCGTTTACGGCGATCGCCTGCGTCGATCATCTGGGATCCGCCCTGTGCCGCCTGGCACGACGCGATACACCATCAGCCTTCCGATTCGACCGCGAAGGGCGATTGCGACTGGTGGCGCCAGGATCCTCATTTGTGGGGATTGTGGACCTGGCCTTCAACCAGATCAGACAAAACGCGCGTTCCAACCCGGCCGTTGCCATCCGCATGTTGGATGCCATCACTCAGATCGCTGGGCACGTGCAACGCAAGCCTGACGCGGTCAGCCTCAAGCGCCATGCCAATATGATCGTCACAGGGGCGCGGGAAGCGGTACCGGAACCGGATGATCTGCTCGCCGTCGAGGCGGCCTTCATCGCGGCGACTGAGGCGCTGCGCGAGATGGACGGCTGACGCAACATCAGCCACTCACTCCGTGCCGGGCGCCTTCGCCGTCAGCAGAATGGCTCAGCTTTCTTTGTCAGCGGGAATAGTCGCCTTCATGGGGCGAACACTGGCGGTTGCCCCCAGGAGGTTCTCCCCCTCGGCCAATGGCTTGGCCTGACGTGCCTGTTTCTCAAGCATGCCGGCCTCGCTGGACAACCCCGCTTCGGCCTTCGTGGAAACGGCGTCCAATTCTTCCGTGCGCGGCCACTCGCCGAATGATTTGAGCGACACTTTTGTCGTTTCACGCTTCCCGTCAAGCAGGGTGACGGGGACGCCGCGCGGGAACACGACTTCTCGGGCTTCGTCCGGCATGCTGATGCCGTGTTGCTGAAAGGCGCGTTTCACGAGTCGGAGCACGGAAGACCGCACCTTGAGCCAACTGTGTTCATGGCCATTAAGCCAAAAGTAGATTCTTAAATTGACGGTCGCTTTGCCCAATTCGTCCGCCAGCACCCAAGGCTCTGGCTCTTGCAACACCGCTGGATGATCCACCAGCACCTTCAGGGCGACCGCCTGGGCTTCATCAATCGCGTCGTCGTAACCGATGCCGACGACGAAGTTCTCGCGCCGATTGGGGTTGGTCGTGAAGTTTCGCAGGGTGGTCTTGTAAACCGCGGCGTTGGGGATCTGCACGAGATTGCCGTCAAGGGTCATCAGGACAGTTGTGCGGACGTTCAATTGTTGGACATAGCCGGTGACTCCGGCGACTTCGACCAGGTCCCCCGTCTCGAACGGCTGCTGCATGCTGAGGAAGATGCTGGCCAGGAAGTTCTCCGTGATGTCCCGGAAGGCGATGCCGACCGCCAGGCCGACTAGTCCGGTTCCGCCGACGATCGTCAAAGCCAATTGGGTCAAACCGGAAACGCGCAAGACGATGTAGGTACCCGCAAGGAACACGATGACGCCCAGTCCTCCGGCCAGAACGCCGCGCAGAAGTTTCGCCCGCACGCGCCCGCGAAGGAACTTTCGGGCGCTGCGCGCCGACAGCCAGCCAACCCCCGCCGACAAGGCCAGGATGAACAGCGCGAGGATGAGGAATGGAAGGGATCGGACGAGGTCACGCCACAATTTCGACAGCCCGCTCCGCGCTTCACGAAAGTCCCACACGGATGGCCCGAATAGTTCGATCCGGTTGGCCACAGCGGCCACGTCCTGGGTGTTGCGCGCCAGATCGCCGGCCCACTTTTTGATCTCCTCTGTCTCTGTCCGTCCGCTGAGAAAAACAACTCCGTCCTGGACCTTGACTTGCGGGTCGACAAACCAACCGGTGGCATCCAAGACGCTCTGCAGGCGCTTGCTGATCTCCTCGTCGTGCGCGACCGGCTGCACGTCCACCTTCGTCGGCGCGAGCGAAAGGTCATCTTTGTTGGGAGGAGCGTGATCCTGCGGCCCGCGCGCCACGTCCTGCGCCGTGGCCGCCGTTGTCAGCGCGCCCCAGCAGAGGAAACCCAGCAACGCCGCCCTTAGGAGTCGGGGTCGCTGGCAAGTCGCGCGTCGCACCAGCGAACAGCTGACAGAAAGACTCGACCGCAGATTGATCCAAGCCCGTTTGAGTTTATTCATGAATCCCCTCAGGGCTTGGCGGGAAAGGAGCGCTCCGTGTTTGTGTTGCTTTTCGACCGGACTTTCGCCTGCGCTGCACAATAGCAAACTCCTAACAGGCCACTCACTCCGGGCCGGGCGCCTTCGCCGTCAGCAAAATGGCAAAACCGACCGCTGCGGCCAGCAGCGAACCGGTCAGAATGGCCAGTTGCGCCTCGTGCTCGAATTGCGTGCCGGCAAACGCCAGACCGCTGATGAAGAGCGCCATGGTGAAGCCGATGCCGGCCAGGAAGGCAGTGCCGATCAGGTGCTGCCAGCTCGCCCCTTCGGGCAGTTCGGCCAGCCCGGTCTTCACGGCCAGCCAACTGGCCAAGCCGATGCCAATCGATTTGCCGAGCACCAGCCCGACCATGATGCCCAGCGGCACGGCGGTCGGCAGCGTGCCGAGCACCGCAGCATTGACCACGACCCCGGCATTGAACAAGCCAAAAACTGGCAGGATGGCGTAGGTGACCCACGGCTGCACCATGTGTTCGAAACGCTGCAGCGGTGCAGTGGCGGCATTGAGACTGCCTCCGATGGCGTTGATGATGGCGACACGATCGGGATCCATCGCGTCGGGCTTGTCGTGGCGAGCCTGGGCGTCGATGTTGTCAGCGCCGCGGCGAATGACCTGCGGCAGCGCGTCCGGCACGATCTTCACCCGCGCGGGCACGAAAAACGCCGTCAGCACTCCGGCTAGTGTCGCGTGTAGGCCGGACATGAAAAAGGCGCCCCACAGGCCTAGCCCGAGCAGCAGGTAGACCGCTCCGCGGCGCGCCCCGCTGCGGTTGGCCACCCACAGCGCCAGCAGCAAGGCCACGATCAGGGCAACGCCGCGCAAATCGATCGAATCGGTGTAGAAGATCGCAATGACCAGCAAGGCCCCGAGGTCGTCGACGATGGCCAGTGCGACCAGGAAGACCTTCAACGCCTCCGGGATGCGCGAGCCCAGCACCGCCAGCGCACCGAGCGCAAAGGCGATGTCGGTCGCCATCGGGATGCCCCACCCGTGGGCGCCGGCGCCGTTAAAGTTGAACCCGGCATAGACCAGCGCCGGGACCACCATGCCGCCGACGGCGGCCACGATCGGCAGCAGCGCCTTGCGTCTTTCCGCCAACTCACCGACCAGAAACTCGCGTTTGATCTCGAGGCCGACGCCAAAGAAGAAGATCGCCATCAGACCGTCGTTGATCCAATGGCGAAGATCAAGGCGCAGCGACTGTTCGCCGATTGAAATGCCCAGCGGAACGCCCAGCATCTGTTCGTAGGACCACGCCCACGGCGAGTTGACCCAAGCCAACGCCAGGATGGCGCAGACCAGCAAAACCGCGGCGCCGGAAGCCTGTCGTCGTGCGAACAGTTGGAACGGCCGCACCACGCGATCAGCGGCGCGCTCGGCCCTCGTCCGATCCAGCAACTCCTCGTCACGCGCCAGACGGGCCGAATTCATGGTTTGTCGGCAACCAGCCCAGCGACCGTGCGCCGGGTAATAGGGGTACCTAGAAGCTGCTTCGCGCGCATGGAAATCATCATTCACGCAGATTGTCGCGATGGTGCCCGGTGCACCGTGCGTTGCCGAACGGTCGAGTTTAGGTACGCTGTCGAACAGAGCGAGCGACGCGAGCGGGGCAGACTGCGTTACCGCTTGACTCAGAGGTAAGGGCCAGCGGGGGCTTTGGCAAACTAGGTAAACAAGGCCCGACACAAGAGAGCAGCCAGCTTTGTCATGCAACTGCGCAAATTGTGCTTCCCAGCCGGGATGCGACCACAGGAGATCCCATGAAGATCCAAGTCAACACCGACGTCAACATCGATGGTACCGAGGCGCTGGCCGCCTGGGTCAGTGCGACGGTCGAACATGCGCTGCAACACTTTGCCGAGCACGTCACCCGGGTGGAAGTTCACCTGAGCGACGAAAACGGCGGCAAGAGCGGACAGCAAGACCAGCGCTGCATGCTGGAGGCTCGTCTCGAAGGCCGGCAGCCGTTGGCGGTGACGGAGCACGCCGCGACGCTGGATCAGGCCGTGCACGGCGCCGCGCAGAAGCTGGCGCGTCTGCTAGACAGCACACTCGGGCGACTGCGCGACCATCGTCAGCAGACCTCCGGCCTGCCTCTGTCCGGGACGCAACCCACTTGGATGCGGCTCACCGACTGACCGCGCTGATGGCGGCATTGTCCGCGACCTGACCCGCACTGCGCAAACGCAGGACATGATGATGCCCGCCACGTGGTGGAGTGTAATCAAGCAGGTTGCGGCATCGTGGCGCAGCGACTACGTGCCGAGCATGGGCGCGGCGCTGGCTTATTACACGATGTTCTCGCTGGCGCCGCTGCTGCTGATCGTGGTGTCGGTGTCTGGTCTCTTGTTCGGTGAAGACGCCGCCCGCGGTGAGATTCAGGCGCAGCTGCAGGACCTGATGGGTGAGCGCGGGGCGGGCGCGGTACAGGACCTGCTGGCCAGCGTGCGCGAACCCACCGAGGGCTTTACGGCCACGGCCGTAGGCCTGCTGCTCTTGCTCGTCGGCGCGACCACCGTGTTTGCGGAACTGCAGAATTCACTCGACCGCATCTGGCGTGTTCCGGAGCGGCCCCGCAAGAGCGGCTGGCTAACGCTCGTACGCGCGCGCCTGATGGCGTTCGGCATGATCTTCGCAGTGGGCTTCCTGCTGGTTGTGTCGCTGCTAACCAGTGCAGCGCTGGCCGCTGTGGGTCGTCGTCTGGATCCGGTCTTCGGCGACTGGCAGGGCTTAGTGGAGGTCGGCAACGCTTTCGGGGGCTTCTTGCTGGTGGCTTTCATGTTCGGCCTGATCTACAAGGTCATGCCGCGCCCGCGTGTGCTAGTGGCAGACGTCTGGCTTGGGGCCTTGCTTGCTGCATTGCTGTTCACGGGCGGCAAGTACCTCATTGGCGCCTACATCGGCCGCAGCGGCGTCGTGTCGGGTTTCGGCGCGGCCGGATCGCTGGTGATCGTGCTGCTCTGGGTGTATTTCTCAGCACAGATTCTGCTGATCGGCGCGGCGTTCACCTGCGTCTATGCCCGAACCTTCGGTTCCATGGCATCGGTGCCGCCATAGTTCCCGGCTGTCCGCCTCCGACCCTGAGTAGCAGAGCTAGGTGCTTCAGGGCTTGCGCCCGCTTACTTTGCCAGCTGCTTTCGAATCGCTTTTAACCTAAGCCGGACGAGCCGGAACCAAACACACAAAAGTCTTCGCATGATTTGTCAAGACTGAACTGGTCAGTCTCAGGCCTCAGGCCTGCGCCGCTTGACGCAGGGCCTCAGTTTGCTTGGGTAGGCGTGATGTCCGTGGCGGCGGCCATCTCCACCGTTAGAAGGCGCAGGGTGTTGATCCTAGAAACCTCAGTTGACCGCTTCTTAATATTGATGCGCGGTATTTGGTGGCCGATGCCTGGTTTGGCACCAAGAAGATGATCGCCATTGCCGAGGATGCGTTGCTCACGCCGATTGTACGGATGAAGAAGAACACGATGAAATATCGCTACCGCCAAATCACGGGCGGGCAAGTCATCTGTCGTGAGATGGATGTGTCTGCCTTGTACCGGGATGCGGTGCGCGGGCGTTGGGTGAAAGTGCCGGGTCAACTTCATCAATCGAAAACGGTCGATGTCGAGCTCAATTTGAATGAATCTAAAGACGACACCCAGCGCTGGGTCAAGGTGCGCTTGCTGTTTGTACGCGCTATGGCGGAAGGTGATAAGCCGACACCCGGCAAACACGATTG
>CAZADK010000262.1:0-6393 GCA_964483855.1 uncultured Rhodoferax sp. | reverse complement strand
GGTTACGACACGCCGCTGGGCGCTGGCGGCAGCGCCTTGTCGGGCGGGCAGCGCCAGCGCATCGGCATTGCCCGCGCGCTGTACGGCAACCCGGTCCTGATCGTGCTGGACGAGCCCAACTCCAACCTCGACGACCAGGGCGAACGGGCGCTGATCGAAACCATCCAGGGCCTCAATACCCTGGGCAAGACCACGGTGCTGATCACGCACCGGCTCTCTGCGTTGGCGGTGGTCGGCAAGATCATGGTGCTCAAGGACGGCATGCTGGCCGCGTTCGGCCCGCGTGACGAGGTGCTCGAGGCCATGAAGGCCAAGGCGCAAGCCGCGGCCGGTGGTGCCACGGCAACCGGGCCGAAGCCGGCACCGGTTTCGCGTGTGTTGTCGTGATCTGCGCGAACGGGCGCTGAAGAACATGGCCAATTCCCGCATCACCGACGTCACCGACGTCACCGAAAAGACCCCGATCGACACCAACGACTCGCGCATGCGGGGCTGGGGCTGGTTGCTGCTGATCGTCGGGTTTGGCGGCTTTCTCGCGTGGGCACTGCTGGCGCCACTGGATGCCGGCGTGGCGGTGCCGGGTTCGGTCGTCGTCAGCGGCAACCGCAAGGCGGTGCAAAGCCTGACGGCCGGCAAGATCGGCGAGATCCTTTCCAAGGACGGCGACCGCGTGAAAACCGGCCAGCTGCTGGTGCGCCTCGACGACACCCAGAGCCGCTCCCAGCACGAAATCGCGCGCGGCCAGTTGTTCGCAGCCCTGGCCACCGAAGCGCGGCTGACGGCCGAACGTCTGGGCCAGGGCAGCCCCGCCTATCCGCCCGAGTTGCGCAACGAGACCGGCGACAGCCGCGCCGGCGCCGCCATGAACTTGCAGGGCCAGTTGCTGAACACCCGGCGCCAGGCGCTGGCCAGCGAACTGAGCGCCATGCGGGAAAACATCCGCGGCCTGGAGTTTCAGCTTCAGGGCCTGGACTCGGCACGCAAGGCCAAGGAAGAGCAGGGGCGGCTGCTGCTGCAGGAGTTGCGCAACCAGCGCCAGCTGGCCGAAGAAGGCTTCCTGCCGCGCAACCGGGTGCTCGAGCAGGAGCGTGCCCTGGCCGCCATCGGCGGCGCCATCGCTGAAGATGTCGGCAACATCGGGCGTACCCAGCAGTCCGTCGCCGAGATCCTCTTGCGCATCAGTGCGCGCGAACAGGATGTGCGCAAGGATGTCGAGGCCCAGCTGTCCGAGGTGCAAAAAGAAGCATCGTCGCTGCGCAGCCGGCTCGAAGCGCTTGCCTATGACCTGGCTGGGGCGCAGATCAAGTCGCCAGCCGACGGCATCGTGATGGGCCTGGCGGTGCACACGGTCGGCGGC
Source organism: uncultured Rhodoferax sp. (assembly GCA_964483855.1). Lineage (GTDB taxonomy): Bacteria > Pseudomonadota > Gammaproteobacteria > Burkholderiales > Burkholderiaceae_C > CAISIP01. The sequence goes on along the minus strand of CAZADK010000262.1, from coordinate 5,036 downwards.
GTGGTGCCGGCCGGCAGCGCGATGATGGAGGTGGTGCCCGAGAACGAGAGCCTCAAGGTCGAGGCCCAGGTGCCGCCGCACCTGATCGACAAGGTCAAGGTCGGCCTGCTGGTCGATCTGCTGTTCACCGCGCTGAACCAGGCCAACACGCCCCACGTCGAGGGCCGGGTGCTGACGGTGTCGGCCGATGTGATGGCCGATCAGCGGCAGAACAACCAGCCCTTCTTCAAGGTCATGGTCGAGGTCACGCCCAAGGGCATGGCCAATCTGCAGACCCATGAAATTCGCGCCGGCATGCCGGCCGAGGTGTTCATCCGCACCGGTGAGCGCACGGCAATGAACTACCTGCTCAAGCCCCTGCTCGACCGGATGAACCGGGCCATGACAGAGCCATGAGCGTTTTGCGCCGCGTCCTTATCGCCGCAGCGCTGGGCACAGTCGCCGCGCATGGGTATGCCGGCAGCTTTCTGCAGGCCTATGAAGGTGCGGTCGCCAATGACCCGAGTTATCGGGCCGCACGGCAGGCGCTTGCGTCCACCGAGCAGGGCGTGCCCATCGCGCGGTCGAACCTGTTGTCCAACCTGTCGCTGAGCATTTCCGATGCCAGGGTCACCGGCTCGCGCACCTCCCCGAACTTTCTGGGTCAATCGGTCAGCACGCCGCTCGATTACCGTTCGCCCCAGCAAACGCTTTCCTGGCGTGCACCCTTGCTGAACGTGGAAGCCTGGCAGCGCGTGCGCCAGGCCCAGGCGCAGGTGGCGGTGGCGGAATCGGTGCTGCTCACGCGCAGGCATGAATTGCTCGATCGCCTGGGACAGGCCTATCTGCAACGCCTGTTCACGCTGCAAAACCAGGAGGTGGCCCGGTCCCAGGTGGAAACGGCGCAGGAGCAGCGCCAGCTGGCACTGCGCCAGTTCGAGCTGGGCGATGGCACCCGTCCCGAGGTGCGCACGGCCGAGGCCAACCTGGCGCTGGCCCAGGTGCAGCTGCTGGAGGCCGAAAACCAGCATGCCAACGCGACCCTGGTGCTGGCGCAGATCACCGGTCTGTCATCGCTGCCGGTGCAGCTGCTGGCTGATTCATTCGTCGCGCCGCGCCCGGTGCCCGCCAGTCTGGACGGCTGGATGGAGCAGGCCAGAACCTCCAACCCCGACGTCGTTGCGCGCCAACGCGCCGTGGAGGTGGCGCGCGTGGGCGTGGACCGCGCGGGCGCCGGACACTATCCGCGGCTCGACCTGGTGGCCAGCGTGTCCAAGGGGCGCAATGAATCGGTGAGCACGCTCAATCAGGCAGTGTCGCAGCGCTCGATCGGCTTGCAGCTCAATGTGCCGTTGTACAGCGGCGGCCTGGTCGAGGCGTCGGTCGCTCAGGCCCTGGCAGACCAGGAAAAGGCGCAGGCCGAGCTGGAGGCGGAGTTGCTCAGCGTCAACGCCGACATCCAGCGCCTGTTCCTGACGGTCCAGAACGGGCTGGAGAAACTGCGGGCGCAGCAGCAGGTGCTCGATGCCGGCCTGCTGGTGCTTGAGGGCGCGCGCAAGAGTGTGGCCGGTGGTGTCGGCATCCGCGCCGACATCGTGCGGGCCCAGTCCAAGGTGACGGAAGCCTTGCGCGACCGCGCGCGCTTCCGTTACGAGCAGGTGCTGGCGCTGCTGCGTCTGCATTCGCGTGCCGGCACCGTGCCCGAGGACATCGCGCAGTTGATGGACACCGTCTTGTCGGAACCCACCCGCACCGCCACGCGATGACGAAACAGAGTTTCCTCTTCATTCACCAGAATTTCCCCGGGCAGTTCGTCCATGTGGCGAACGAACTGCTGCGCCTGGGCCACACGGTCGTCGCGCTCGGCATCAAGGGCAGGGGCCTGCCGGGTGTGCGTTTCATCCGCTACCAGCCCAAGCCACCGGCCAGGACGTCGGACATTGAGGCGGCGCGCGATTTCGAGACCAAGATCGTGCGCGGCCTGGCCTGCGCGCAGGTCATGGAGGAGCTCAAGGCCAAGGGTTTCACGCCCGACACCATCGTCGCTCACCCGGGTTGGGGCGAGTCGCTGTTCTGCAAGGACATCTGGCCGGGCGCACGGCAGCTGATGTTTGGCGAATTTTTCTATTCGGCGCAGGGCGCAGACTACAACTTCGACCCTGAGTTTGCGCGCGACAGCCTGGCCGAACGCGCCCGCTTGCGGCTCAAGAACACGGTGCACCTGCACGCGCTGCACGCCTGCGATGCCGGATACACCCCGACACAATGGCAGCTCGGGCAACTGCCGCAGGAGTACCGGGGCAAGTTTCAGGTCATCTTCGATGGTATCGACACCCAGCTGGTGGCACCTGCGCCCGACGCCTTCGTGCAATTGCGCCGCGACGACATCCGCCTGACCGCCGCCGACGAAGTCATCACCTTTGTCAACCGCAACCTGGAGCCCTACCGGGGTTTCCATGTCTTCATGCGCGCCTTGCCCGAGATCTTGCGCCAGCGCCCGAAGGCGCGCTGCCTCATCATCGGCGGCGACGACGTCAGCTACGGCGCCAAACCGGCCCGGGGCGGCACCTGGCGCCAGGTGATGATGGCCGAGGTGGGCGCGCAGCTGCCGATGGAGCGGGTGCATTTCCTGGGCAACCTGCCGTATGCGGACTATCTGCGCGTGATTCAGGTAACGCGCTGCCATGTCTACCTGACCTATCCCTTCGTGCTGTCGTGGAGCTGCCTGGAGACGATGGCAGCCGGGCGCGTCGTCGTCGCCAGCCGGACCGAGCCGGTGCAGGAAGTCATCACGGACGGTGTCAACGGCCTGCTGTTCGATTTCTTCGATGTCGCGGGTTTGGTGCGCCAGGTCACCGAGGTACTCGCCGACCCGGGGCGCCATGCCGCACTGGGCGACGCGGCTCGCCAGACTGTCGTCGACCGCTATGACTTGCGCAGCAGCTGCCTGCCAGCGCAAATAGCCTTGATAGCCGGTAAGAGTTCATAGGTTGCGCGGGGCGCGGCGCGCTTCCCGGGATAGGCCGTGCTATAAGAAATCGCGCTTCAGAAAGCAGAAAAAGCGATTCAGACAACGCGATTCGCGGCAAGCGGGTTTCACTGGTCGGTCAGCCTGGCATCGCTGCGGGTGACTTCGTCGTACAAGGAGTGTGAGAGATGCCATTGCCTCAAGTCATTGGAACTACGGGCGCCGATACCCTGATCGGTTCCAGCGCCGCGGAAGAATTTTTCCCGGGTCTCGGGGATGACGTTGTGCATGCGGGTGGCGGCGACGATATCGCGCATGTGCGCGACAGTTCGATGGCCATTGGCGTCAACGAGGGCAACGACACCTTCTTCGGAGAGGCCGGAGACGACCAGCTTTCCGCCTACCTGGGTCTGGGCAACCACCTGCTCGACGGCGGCATCGGCAATGACACGTTGGTCGCCGGGAATGGCAACGACACGTTGCTCGGCGGCGCGGACAACGATGAATTGAATGCCCAGGGAAGCCCTGGCACGCATCTGCTTGATGGCGGCGACGGAAATGACCGCCTTTTTGGGGGCGTGGCAAGCAATACGTTAATCGGTGGACTCGGTGACGATCTGCTTCAGGGCGGCAATACCGGCAGCTATCTGGATGGTGGCCCTGGCAACGATACTTTCCATGCCGGAGTGGGCAACGACACGCTGGTTGGTGGCACCGGAATCGACACATTTTTCGATGCCGGCGGCGACGACGAATACCACATCACCAGCCGTGACTTCGGGATTCTCGACGTCAGTGGCATGGATACCGCGTACGTCGGTATCAATTTTGCCAAGATACCCGATGCGATCGAGACGGTCGTCTATGTGGACGGCGCGCAGGCCTTGCCATATTGGCTCGACGCCTTGCTGTTCGACGAGGCCGCGAGCTACCGTTCGCTGGTGGGCCCGGCGAAGACGATGTACTTCCTGTATCCCGACGCGTTACCGGCCTACGATCTGTCCGCCGCCAACGCGAATGGTTACCTGCCTTTCAACCCTGCGCAAAAGTCGTTCTCGCAGCTGGCCTTGGTGTATGTGTCGTCGGTGGTCGACCTGCAGTTCATACTCAAGGATTTCGCGGATCCGCCGGAAAACGAGGGTGACCTGCCCAAGGAGTTTGCCGACTCCCCCAATACGATCGCGTTTGCCAACAATGCGCAAGATCTGCCCAGCGCCGGCTACGCTGTCTATCCGTCAACGTTACCTGCCGGCAGCGATGTTTTCCTGAGTGGCAACGTCGCCGAAAACCTCGTCCCGGCCGACGGCACCGGGGCCGCGCTGACGTTGATCCACGAGTTGGGCCATGCCCTGGGCTTGAAGCACCCCTTCGCAGGAAGCGGTGATCAGGACTTCCTTTCCACTGCCGAAGACACCACGCAGTGGACGGTGATGAGCTACACCACCAATCCTGCGCAATACCACCTGACGTTCAGCCCGCTGGACATCGCGGCGCTGCACTACCTCTACGGGCCGAGCAGCACAGCACGCAGCGGCGATGACACCTACCTGGTGAGCGCCGTCACGAGCAATTTCATCTGGGACGGCGCTGGCGTCGACACGCTCAGCGCACAGGGCCTGTCGCAGGCCGTCACGCTGTATCTGGAGCCGGGTTACTGGGGCCATATCGGAAGCAAGGCCAGCCTGATCACGGCAGCCGGGCAGGTGACGGTGAACTTCGGCTCTGCAATCGAGCATCTGGTGGGCGGCAGCGGTGACGACAGCCTGTCTGGCAACACGCTGGGCAATGGCATCAGCGGCGGCGCTGGTAACGACACGCTCACCGGTGGCCTGGGCAACGACACGCTCGATGGGGGCGCGGGTTTTGATGCGGCCGTGTTCAAGGGTCTGCGTGCCGCCTACACCGTTGGCCGAGGTCCGGCCACCACGGTCGTCGGAGCCGACGGCAGCGATCTGCTCACGTCGATCGAGAAGCTGGTGTTTGACGACGGCGAGCTGCTGATCAAGCTGGCCGGTGACGACTTCGACGGCGACGGCCGAGCCGACATCCTGTGGCGCAACAGTGCCAACGGCCAGAACACGATCTGGAA
>CAZADK010000261.1:0-6423 GCA_964483855.1 uncultured Rhodoferax sp. | reverse complement strand
TCACGGCCATCTGCATCACGGGACCCTCGCCGCGCGCCAACCCGGCCAGCGCGAAGGGATAGATCTCGGAAGCAACGGCAAGCAAGAGCAAGAGCAACTCGGCGTGCGGACAGCGTGCACGCAATGGGCGTGTCGGGCACCTCAAATTGGCAGACACGCGGCGGGAAACGTCGGAATATAGCGCTTGAAAAAGCGATCCCCTGTGCTGGTCTGAATGACCAATCCCGCGCGTTCAGAAGGTCACTGACGCCGCAGCCACCGCAGTTTTTGCCGTAGAGGATCTGTTTCTCGATCATCGATGCATGCAGCCCCATTCATCTCGACATGCTGCGTCCCAACACCCAGCCCGTCAAGCGCACCCGCTCCACAATCATCATGTGCGGCACGGTCAGCGCGGCCAGGCCGACGAAAACAAGCTGGGCAAGGCGCACGTCGAGCGGCTTGCCCTGCGACAGCCACCAGGCGATGGCGACGCCCGCCACGGTGGCCAGCATCGGCCAACCAGCGATGCGCAACACATCGCGAAGCGTTCCTGCGTTGGAATAATCGCGCGTTCTCAACACATGGCGGGCGCTGTGCATGCCGCAAAAAAACAGCGTGAAACCGATGAGAGGAGGCGCAAAGGTCAGTAGTGCGGCGACCGACAGCAGTTCGACGCTGCGCGCTGGATCCCGCCTCGCTCCAGCGATGGCTGCAAGTGCGATCGCGCCGACCCAGGGCCAGGCGGCCCACTGCAAAGCCTCGGCAATCGCTCGAGCGGCAGGTATCCCGGACACAGACGCGAAGAGCTGGGAAACCTCCTCCGCATGCAGCGCCATGGGACAGAAGATCACGGCGCCGCCGTACAGCATTCGAAACCATGCCGGGGTGACGCCCTCGGGATCGCCCGAAAAATGGAAAACCGAGACCGACAGAAACGCCGCCAGAAAGAAGCCCGGCGCAACCCACCACACGCCCACGACCAATGCAGCAGCCCCCACATAGGCCAATGCGAACAGGCACCAGCCCGCGATCGATCGAACACCCGCGAGTTGCCGCACAAAGACGATATCCAGCGCACCGTGCGGCACGCCCAACAACAGGATGACCGGCGACAGCACCGCGAGTTGCGCCTGGGCGTCGAAACGCGGCAACCAAAGGCTCGCGACGAGCACCAGCCACGCCAAACCACAAAAGGCAAGCCCTTGCAACCGGATGCTCATGGAAGTGCCGTCGGGCCGTGCCGCCTGCATTCGTTCATGGGGCACCCGGCGAGCTCATGCCATGCCCTCGACGCCAGCGATGCGACCACGGCGCCGCAACATGGCGAACGCAGCCCTGATGAACGGCGCAACCGGCATCGCCGCCACTACCGCAAGGCCATCGCCGACGCCTGCGTTACCGCTCAGGAAGCGAATCACGCGCGCCGGATCGGCGCGGCCGAACAGCGAGATGAAGACAGATGCCCCACGACCGGGGTCGGCACGCAGAACATCCAGAAAAATCCGGTCCATCAGGCGCAGTGGCAAGGGGTCGGGCCGGTGCCCTGTCGGGTAGCCATCGCGTACCAGCGCGCGGGCACACTCGCCGGCCCAGCGCTGAATGCGCTGCAGCGCATATCCCGTGCTCGGCCGGGCACCACCGGCCATCACACCAACCCGGACGCAGCTGCGGTGCGTTGATACCGGGGCCTCGTGCAAACCCATTGGCAGCACGCCGTGCTCGCTGCGCAGCAACGTGAAGGATGCATCGCCGATGCGCTGCGTTATCGCAGCGTCGAGTTGGGCGCTCAACTCTCTCGGTGTGAGCGGCGTCGCACCGAACACCGTCAGCTCGATGAGCGCCCGTGTCGGTGTCAATGGCAGGAAGTAGACGAAGGGAATATGACGCGGATCCGGTGCGAGGAAGTTCATCAAGTCCATCGACGACGGATCGAAGGCTGCAGCGCTGCATTCGATCTCGTGCCCGTAGAAGGATTGCCACATCGTCGCACCGTCACGGCGCGGCACATGCGGCGGCCGTGTGTCGACCACCGAACGGGCCATCACGTTGCCTGTGCTGGTGCGAATGGTCCACATACCATCGCCATGGCTCGGCTCGCCGACGACCGACGTGCCGCATCGCAACGCGATGGTCGGCTGTCCATCGATCGACGCCTGCGCGGCGGCGTAGAAGTCCTCCGCCGCCAGCATGTGGTAGGGCGTCGATCCGCAATCGAGGGAAACGCTTTGGCCGGCATCCGAAACCCGCATCGTCTGCCAACGGTGCTGGATCCGATAGGGCGCGGGCGCCGATCGCTCGTTCCAGTAGCACCACGTCCGGTCGTTCGTGTACGCGCTGCGCGACTCGATCACCAGCGTGCGCGGACCCCGCTCGCCATACGCAGCCAGCGCCATCGACAAACTCAGACCGGCACAACCACCGCCGAGGATGACCAGATCGAAGGCGTCAGACATTCCGGCCTTCAAGCGACGTCTCGGCGTCGAGAAACGACGACAAGGCTCCGTGTAGCGTGGCATCGTGGCGCCGCGCAGGTGACCAGAATTCCGGGAGCAACGGGGTCGACAACAGCGTACGCAGGGTTATCAGCCTCTTGGCTCGCCGCGATACGACCGTGCGTTCGAGCCAATACTGGTTGTCGCGCTGGCGCAGCCGCGTCCCGATCGCCCGGTACACGCGCGCGGCGACCAAAATACTGCAACGCGCGCCGAACGGGAGGTGGGCCAGTCCCGCCTCGCCGCTGCGGTAGTAACGGTCGGCCGTGTCGAGCAGCTGGTCGATGCAGGTTCGCAATTGGGGCCACACCGCCTGCTGCGGGACAACCAGCGCCTGCGGCGCCATGTCTCCGATCAAAGACGCTGGCAAATAACGGCGCCCGGTCACCGCATCGGCAGCCACATCGCGGCAGATGTTCGTGAGCTGCATCGCGATCCCCAGGTCGACCGCGTGGCGCAGCGCGGCCGGGTCGTCACAACCCAGCACCCGGCACATCATCGAGCCCACGGTCCCGGCGACCTGGTAACAGTAACGCAGCAAGGCACCCTCGTCGGCCATGCGAACGGTGTCCAGATCCGACATGATCCCGTGGATGAAAGTCAGCATCAGTGCGGGTTGAATGTGGCACTCGCGCATCAGTTCGATCGCGTCGGCCACGATCGGATTTTGCGAGGCGCCTCGGGCGATATCCTGCGCAGCCATCACAAGGGCAGTGCGGGCATCCTCGCCGCCACCGCCCTCGTCCGCCAGGTCGTCGATATAGCGGCAAAACCCATACAGTCGCGTCGCGCGTGCCGCGTGGGCCGGCGCCATCCAGCGGCGAGCCCAGTGGAAGCTCTTGCCCTTGCGCGACAAGACGAGGTCGGCGCTCTGCCAAGCGCAAGAAGGCTCGCGAGCCGGGGACAGCCGCGCGGCAATATCCGCCGAGGGCACCAACGCGTCCATCACCTTGGCCGAGCACAACACGCCCGGCAGTCCGGCACCGGGATGGGTACCAGCGCCGACCAGGTAGAGATTGCGAATGCCTTCCGCGCGGTTATGGAACCGGAACCAGGCCGATTGGCGAAACAGCGGTGCGACCGAAAAACCTGCTCCATGAGCGCTCAGGTAATCGCTGCGAAAGTTCTCGGGCGTCATGTAGAAGTCGCTCGTGATGCAGCCGCCCAGGCCCGGCAAGATCGTCTGCTCGAGTGCCGCGACGATGCGCGCCTGCAAGCGCGGCCCCTGCACCGCCCAGTCGACCGAACCCTTCAGATTGGGCACTGGGCACAACACGTAAAAGCTGTCGCAGCCAGGCGGTGCAAAGCTGGCGTCGGTGGCCGTGGGGCGATGCAGGTAGAGCGAAAAATCCTGCGCCAAAATCTTGTCGTGAAAGATGTCGGCCAGCAGTTCGCGGTAACGTTCTCCCAGCCAGATGGTGTGGTGCGCGACATCCGGATACTGACGGGTCGTGCCGAAGTACAAGACAAACAGGCCCATCGAAAACTCGGCGGCGGCAAGCTTCAACCGGACCGAGGGTGCCTGGTCTTCAGGCTGGATCATGGCCGCAAACAAATGCGCCGGATCGACGTTGGACACGATCAGGTCGGCGGCAATCGAAGATCCGTCGTTCAGCGTGACGCCGGATGCGACACCTTGATCGATCTCGATACCGCGCACCGTGGTATTGAGCTTCACGTCGATGCCCTGGCGGTTCATCAACGCACCAAGTGCCGCGGTAATCGCCGCAGTACCGCCCATCGCAAAATGCACGCCGTAGGCCCGTTCGAGATAGTGAATCAGACCGTAGATGCTGGTGGTGTCGAACGGATTGCCGCCAACGAGCAGTGGCTGAATGGAGAAAGCCTGGCGCAGTTTGGGATGTTTCAAATGCCGGCACACGAGCTGCCAGACCGTGTCTTGACTGCGCAGGCGAAGCAGCGCCGGAATCTGCCTGAGCATCACACCGAAGTGATGAAAAGGCACCGCCGACAGCTGCAGGAAACCGACGTTGAATATCTTCTCGGACTGCGCGAGAAGGCTGCGGTAACCGTCGCAGTCGTCAGGCTCGAACCGCGCAATCTCGGCCAGTGTTTCGTCCAGCGTACCGCCGTAGTCGAACTGGCTGTTGTCGGGGAAGTGGAACCGGTACCAGGGCGTCAGGGGCACCAGCTTCACGTGGTCACTGAACTTCTCACCGAACAAGGCGAACAGCTCTTCGAACAGAAACGGCGCGGTGATCACGGTGGGCCCTGCATCGTGCCTGAAGCCACCGCGTTCGAAGACCTGCGCCCGCCCACCGAGACCGGCGCAGCGGTCGATGATCGACACCTCGTAGCCTTTGGCGCGTAGCCGCAACGCTGACGCGATACCGCCGAAACCGGCGCCGATTACAAGAGCTTTCATTTTTAGCGTCGCGTCAAGCAAGGCCGGTCGTATGACCGGCCCTGTCTTTGACGTTCAGTCCTTGGCCAGCTTCGCTGCCCTGTCGGATTCGCTCACGGCAACTGCCCAGATGATCAACCCGAATGCGATCTTGTTCAACACGTCGGCTGCGTTGTAGATGATGTTGAGCGCGTTCGCACTGTCGGCTGGATTGGCGTTCGTCAGGTACCCGAAGAAGTATCCGACCGGGTAGATCGCCCAGCCGAACGTCACGATCCACCGCATCGTGCTGAAGGCAGACTGGACCGCGGGAGGCGCACTGGCTGCATTGACCTTGCCAGCTTCACCCAGGAAGATCTCATACAGGATGTAGGCCCAGCCCGCCATGCCGATGATGAAGGCCGGCCAGACCGACAAGTACCCTGCTTCGCCCAGGTAACCGCCGACCAGCATCACCAGCGTGCCGATCATCAGACGCCAGAAAATTCCGACGCTGACCTTGGTGATGGCAGCCAGGATCAGATAGAACTCGATCATCAATAGCGGCACGGTGATCAACCAGTCGATATAACGAAACACCGTGGGCGTCGATCCCGTGGCCACCCAGACATCGCGCATGTAGAAGTAATGCACGGCGGCCACCAGTGTCACCAGTCCTGAAACCGTGAGTGAGGTCTTCCATTTCTGCGACACCCGGTCACGTTCGAGGAAGAAAAACACCGTAGCGGCGATCAACGCCATCGAGATGATCCAGAACGAGATCCCGACGAAGTCGTTTTGTTCCAGTGTTGCGGTCGTGGCTGCATCCGCAGAGGCCGATGCGAAGGCTGCTCCGATCAAGGGGATGGTCATGATGGCCAACCGTGTCTTGGTCCAGAGGCGCTCTGGAGTTTTCATTGCAATGGTCATGGTTCTCTTTCAGTGGGTAAACGAACGCGCTCGAAAAATGGGATCTGAGCGCCGCAGTATATGGAGTGACACGTAAATGAAACGATATATACGCATTGTCAGAGATGAAAACAGGGATATTTACGTTTCAATATCGATACAACTGGCAATGTCACAATCAAGAAAGCCTATCCACCAGCGTAGGGAACCACCCCATGAACGTGCCAGAAGCCAAGGACGAAACCGGTGCCAAGACTCTGATGCGCACCGGCACTGCCGCACGCATGGCGGGTCTGCCGCCTTCAACGCTGCGTATCTGGGAGCATCGTTATGGCGTGGTCGCGCCGCCCAAGTCTCCTGCTGGCCAGCGCACCTACTCGATGAAAGACATCGAACGCCTGAGACTCATCAAACGGCTGACCCTCGAAGGGCACGCCATCGGTACGGTGGCCCACCTCGATGTGGATGCGTTGGTTGCGTTATCGTCTGGGAGCCAAGTGCCATCGGCTGGGGTGCAGCGGGTTTTCGTCGTCGGGCAAACTGCCGCGCGCAAACTCGAAAGTCGCATGCGGCCCCCGCCGGCACTGGTCTTCGACGACCTGAGCCATGCAGAGCGCGAAATCGCTCGCGCCGGCGCTGCCGACGTGCTGGTCGTCCATGTCTGATCACTGGACGCATCGATAGCCGACCGCGTGG
>CAZADK010000260.1:0-6441 GCA_964483855.1 uncultured Rhodoferax sp. | reverse complement strand
TCGGTCGCGGGGACCTCCGACTCGCCAGTGGCATCCTCGGGTGCCCGGGGCACCATCAGCGCGCGTAGCTTCGCGTTCGGCGCCAGCACCCCATGGAAGCGGATCAGGTGCAGCCGGGGTCGTGGCACGGGCGCATGAAAGGCGCCTTTCGTTCGCCCGGGCGGCCAGGCGCTGCATGAACTCCAGCGGGCTCATCACGATGTGCGTGGTGCCGTCGCGCCAGGCGGTCTTGAGTGTGAGCACCACTTGCCCGGCGCTGTTGATCTGGCGCCGGGGTGACCTGCGCACGGGCCATCATCCGCGAGCTCTATCACGCTGGCGAGGGTGCACGCGTGATGTCCAAGGCCTTGTCGGGCCTGGGCGAGTTCGCGGTCATGAGCGCACCGCTGGGCGGGCTGATGTCGGAGCCGTTGAACTGGCGCGCGGCTTTGCTGGTGCTGGCATTGTTCGGCGCCGCATCACTGGCGCTGGCACTGGTGCGTTTCAAGGAGTCGTTGCCGGACGACGCGGTGCAGCCGCTGCACCCGGTCGCACTGATGCGCAACTGGCTGCACATTGCCGGCAATTCGACCATCGCAGCGACTTCTGCACCGCTCGAGTGGGCGGCCGCTGATTCCGAACGCTGCCGTGCAGGCCTCTGCTGCCCTGTGAACTACGGCCACGGCGCGTAAAAAAACAGCATTCCAATTTCCTGACCTCAGCGCCGCCAGCAGGCCGTGATGGTCTGAACGGACCATGCTGCTGTCTGGCCCCGCCGTCAGCCTGTCTCCCCAAGCCGCGAACATCCACCGCATAAGTTCAGACAGATCCGGCACACCCGAACAACCATTTTGAGAACAGCCATGCGCCACACCCTGACTTTGAAGGCCCTGTTAATTGGCAATGCTGCTGCGGCATGCTGCCTTGCTTCGGCTGCAGGCGCTGCGGATACGTTCAGTATCGCGGTGATTCCGGATTCGCAGAGGTACTCGGAGAACGCTGACATCGCCGCGCGGGGTGGGCGGGCGAAGTGGTCGCGGCGGGAACCATGGTGATTTTTTGTGGAATGGCCTGGTCCGTGACAACCCGCAGATCTTCGCGGTGGTGAACGGGCATTTCTTTAGACATCCGGACATCCGACGAAGTGTTGGGGACAGAGCTCGCTCACTTCGTGTGCTCGGTCTGTCCCGCAAGGCAGACATCCGGACTTTTCGCCCCTGAACCGGCCGGAACCCAGCATCCATGCGGGTTGCAGCTCGGTTGACGGGGAAAAGTTCGGACTAACCGGCGAAGGGCGTCTCCGGCAGGCCACGCACGCCGGGAATCCGCAAGCGAAAGAGCGAGCCCGACAGCGGAGCGGCCTCCAGCGCCTGTTGATTCAGGCGCAGCGACGCAGTGGTGACATACAGCGTATCGAGGTTGGGGCCACCGAAACAACAACTCGTCGGGCGCGGCACCGGCATCCGGATGCGTGACATCTCCTGGCCCTGCGGCGAATAACGCGCGACACGCCAGGAGTCCCATACGGCTACCCACAGACAGCCCTCTTCGTCCACCGTGAGACCGTCGGGCGTGCCGTCGCTGCCCGGCAGGTTGATCAATGGTCGGCGGTTGGACACCGTCCCCGAGAGCAGATCGAAATCGTAGACATAGATGACGCGCCGCGCCGAGTCGGTGAAATACATCTGGCGGTTGTCCGGACTCCAGCCCAGGCCATTGGCGACCGAAAACCCGCTATCCATCTTCTTCCAGGTCCCGTCGGCATCGACGCGAAAAAGATGGCCTCGATTGGCCGCCGTTGCCATGTCCAGCGATCCGATCCACAACCGGCCCATCCGATCGCATTTGCCGTCGTTGTAGCGATTGCCCGGGCGATCCGCCTCGGGATGGCATAGTGGCGTCAGGTTCTTGGTGCTGGTGTCGAGCGTCATCAGGCCGGCCGACGTGGCGACCAAAAGCCCGCCACTGGCCTTGGGGATGGCCACACTGACCATCGAGCCCAGCTTGATCTCGTGGTCTGTCGCGTCACGGGTGTCGTGCCAATGCACCGACGGAGTCAGGATGTCGACCCAATACAGCACGCTGTCGCGGGGCGACCAGATCGGACCTTCGCCGAGCAAGGACGTGACGCGGTGCACGCATTGCACCTCCGGCCCCGCGTCCTGCGCCGGCGCGACCCTCGCTTGCAATGACATGAAATGGCCGCCAGCCGAATGCGCGATGGTGCGCGCAGCCCCCATCACCGTCGCTGACCATGCGTGCAGCTGGCTCAGGTTGGCCTGGTCTGCTGACATGCCGACGGCTATCGCGCCGATCGGCCTTCCTTCGATATCCAGTATCGGCGCCGCCACCGCATACCTGTCGGCGTCATGTTCACCGCGATCGATCGCATATCCCCTGGCCCGGCCCAGATCGAGTTCGCTGCGCAAGGCCTCGAGGGTCACGCAGGTTGCGGGTGTCAGCGCCTGCAGGTTCAGTGCCATGAGCAGGTCGGCCTGCTGCCGCGAATCCAGATACGCCAGCATGATCTTGCCCACCGCGGTTGCGTGCACGGGCCAGCGGGCGCCGACCAGGGAATCCGGTCGGACGACCGACCCAAAGTCCTGGGATGCCACAACCACCATGCTGTCGCGGTCGAGCACCGCCAGATGCACCGATTGCCCCAATGCATCACGCAGGCGCAACATTTCATCCTGTGCCGCCAGCCGCAGATCGAAGTCGCTCCAGACCTCGTGCGCCAGCTCGAGCAGGCGGAAACCCAGTTGGTAGGTCTTGCTGCTCACCACATACCGCAGCAGACCTTCGCGCATGAGCGTGGCCAGGATCCGGTGGAGCGTGGCTTTTGGCAAGTTGCCGGCCCGCAACAGATCGGTGAAGGTCAGTGGCAACGAGGCAGCCGAGACGATGTTGAGCACGCTCATGGCCTTCTCCAACACGCCCAGTCCCGCGACACCGCCACCGGGCGCGGAGGTCGGGCTCTCAGCGGATTCCAGAGTCACGGCGGGCAGGCGCCGCCGAGGACGTATCGATCAGCGCGCCGAAACAGGCGGGCCGATGGGTTGGCGGAGGTTTCACCCATGAGAGATCCAATGAAGAGGAGACCGCGATTTTGATTCGAAAACACAGTATCGACGACAAATTGTTCCATTGAATGATCCAGTAGGGCTAAAACCTAGGGAAAGTACTGATAGATGGAAAAAAATAGGCGAACATAATCCGCTTAAGCATCAGTTGTTCCATTCAATGAAACCAATATCCAAACCAGGCTTGTCATGAGCCGTCCATCTTCCAACACGGCCATGCAGGGCGTCATTCCCGTCCTGCCGACACCCTTTGACGCAGCGGGCCGGCCCGACACAGTGGCTTTGCGGGTACTGGTGCGTTATCTGCTGCGCTGCGGCGTCGACGGCATGGCATATCCCGGGGTGGCCAGCGAGGTGGGCCAGTTGTCCGAAGACGAGCGTGAGCAGTTGACCGAAGCCGTATTGCACGCGGTTGCCGGCCGGGTGCCGGTGGTGGTCGGCGTCAGCAGCACAGACCCTTCGGTCACGATACGGCTCGCACGCGTGGCGGCAGCCCAGGGCGCAGCGGCGCTGATGATCGCGGTGCCAGGCAATTTGCCCGATCGCGCGTCGCAGATCGCGTACTACCAGCGCATCGCCGATGCCGTGCCCGGCTCCGCCCTGATGCTGCAGAACGTGCCACCCCCGGCGGGCGCCGGCCTGGAGCCGGACGCGGTGCTGGACATACTGCGTGCGGTGCCAGCGATCCGCTACGTCAAGGAAGAAACTCTGCCCAGCGGCCAGCGGCTGACCGCCGTACTGGCGCAGGCGCCCGGTTCGCTGAAGGGCGTGCTCGGCGGAGCCGGCGGGCGCTACATCACCGACGAACTGCGCCGCGGCGCCTGCGGCACGATGCCCGCGATCGAACTGGCCGAGGTGCATGTGGCATTGTTCGCCGCGCACCGGGCCGGTGACCAGCCGCGTGTGCGCGACCTGTTCACGCGCATGATGCCGATCCTCAACATCCAGGCGGTGTTCCGCTGGTCGTTGACCAAGCACGTGTTGCGCCGTCGTGGCCTGATCGCGCATGACCGGCAACGCGCCGCGGGCCCCTTGCTCGATGCCCTGGACCGCCAGGACGTGGACGCCTTCATCGACGACCTGCATGATTTGCTTCTGCCAGTGGCCGACCTGCATGTGTTGCGAAACGAGACCCCAATGGCCACGTCCTCGTCGCTGCCCGCCTGATGGTCCCCATGCCTGACGGATCACCCACCTACCCGACGACTCCATGCCAGACATCGCCCCGATTCGCAGCGTCGAATCCTTCATCATCTCGATTCCGCGGGAAACGCCGTACCTCGGGCCACTTGGCCCGGGAGAAAACATCAATGCACGTGGTTACCTGATCCGCCGCGGCAACCGCTCCATCTATCCAGCCTCCGATATGTCGGTGCTGGTCAAGATCACCGCCGAAGACGGCACGGTGGGCTGGGGCGAGACCTACGGCATCGTCGCACCCAGCGCAGTTACCAGCATCATCGACGACGTGCTCGGGCCGGTCATCATCGGCCGTGACCCGCGCGACGTGATGGTGATCCAGGAAGACCTGTACGACCTGATGCGGGTGCGCGGGTTCTTCGGGGGTTACTACATGGATGCGATCGCCGGTGTCGACATCGCGATCTGGGACCTGTTTGGCAAGTTGCTCGGTCAACCGGTGGTGAAACTGCTCGGCGGCCAGCGCCAGGCCAGCTTGCCGGCCTATGTGTCCGGCTTGCCGGCGGCGACGCTGGACGCGCGGCTGGAACTGGCCCGGCAGTTTCAGCAGCGCGGTTTCGACGCGTTCAAGTACGCCGCCGCCGTATCGTTCGAGGGCATCGTCAACGAGATGCGGGTGCTGCGCGAAGGCCTGGGGCCGGACACCAAGCTGATGGTCGATCTGCACTGGAAGTTCACCGCGCAGGAGGCGGTGCAGCTGATCGCGCAGCTCGAGCCCTACCGCCCTTATTTTGTCGAGGCGCCGTGCCAGCCGGAGGACATCGAGGGTCAGGCCCATGTGGGTGCGGCGATCCGGGTGCCCCTGGCGCTGGGTGAGGAATGGCGCACCGTCTACGAAGTGCGCCCCCGGCTGGAGCGCCGTGCCATGTCGATCCTGCAGCCCGAGATCGGCCATACCGGCATCAGCCAGTTCATGCAGATCGCGCGCATGGCCAATGCGTTTCACGTCAAGGTGATCCCGCACGCCAGCATCGGCATCGGCATCTTCCAGGCCGCCAGCCTGCATGCGGCAGCTGCGCTGCCGAACTGCCCGATGCATGAATACCAGCACTCGGTGTTCGACCGCAATCTGGCCTATGTGAAAACCGACATGCGCTGCGAAGCCGGTGCTTTCGTGTTGCCCCAGGGACCAGGCCTGGGGATCGAGCCGCATGACGACGTCTGGCAGTTTCTGCGCAAGAAGGAGCAGACATGAGACGCCGCACCGCCCCAAAACGAATTCCGCAAACCGCAGCACGGAGGGTCACCCAATGAGCCGCTTCAAAGGTGTCTACCCGATCCTGTACGCGTTCTACGACAGGCACGGCCGTATCGACGACGGCCTGATGCGCCTGCAGGTCGACAAATGCATCGCCGCCGGCGCGCATGGCATCGCGGTGCTGGGCCTGGTGACGGAGGTGCACAAACTCGACGTGAACGAACGGCGCCATCTGGTCGAGGTGGTCGGGCGCGCCATCGATGGCCGGGTACCTTATGCAGTGACCGTGGGCGAACAATCGATCCACGGCCAGATCGATTTTGCGCGCATGGCGCAGGCCAACGGCGCGAGCTGGGTGATCCTGCAGCCGCCGTCGATCAAGGGTTTTGCGGAAGCCGAAACCGTGCGTTTCCTGGGCAGCGTGGCCGACGCGCTGGAGTTGCCGGTAGCAGTGCAGAACAACCCGGTCAACATGGACGTGGCACTGTCGGTGGCCAGCCTGCTGCGCCTGCGCGAAGAGCACCCGAACATCACGATGCTCAAGGGCGAAGGCCCGGCGGTGAACGTGGCCGAGGTGATACGGGCGTCGCAGGGCCGATACGCGGTATTCGCTGGCCACGGCGGCAAGGAATACATCAGCAACATCCTGTCGGGCTGCGTGGGTCTGGTCCCTGCGCCCGACTGCCTGGACCTGCAGTTGCGCCTGCACCAACTGTTGATAGACCGCAACATGGACGAGGCCGAGGCGCTGCATGCGCGGCTGCTGCCGCTGATCGTGTTCATGACCCAGTCGGTGTCGTTCATCCTGTGTTACGGCAAGCGGCTGTTCGCCGAGCGTATCGGCATCGGTAGCGACGCGGTGCATGCCCGCGCCCCCGAGATCCAGCCCACCGCGTTCGGCCTCGCCGAGGTGCGCCGCATGACACAGGACTGGGGCCCGCTGGCCTAGGTCCACCCCGTCCCCACCCCCGACGTTTCTTC
>CAZADK010000259.1:3695-6485 GCA_964483855.1 uncultured Rhodoferax sp. | reverse complement strand
GGTCCAGGCAAGACAGTCTGGGTCGGCCTGCAGTTGACCCACAAGCCCGAATGGCACACCTACTGGAAAAATGCCGGTGACTCCGGGCTGCCGACACAATTGCAATGGACCCTGCCCGAGGGTGTGACAGCTGGCGACATCGAGTGGCCGTTGCCCAAGAAGATCCCGATCGGCACGCTGGCCAACTACGGTTACGAAAACACGGTGTTGCTGCCGGTGCCGCTGACCATCGGCCCGCAGTTTCAGGCGCCGTTGTTGTCTGACACACTGACCATCAAATTGTCCGCGGCATGGCTGGTCTGCAAGACCGAATGTATTCCGGAAGAAGGCCAGTTCACGCTGCAGGTTCCGATCAGGAGTTCCACCGCCGGCCATGCCACCGCCTTTGACGCCGCCTGGCGCAGCGCCCCGACAGCGCTGGCACCAACACCGGACAATCGCCTGGCCATCGACGGCCAGACGATCCGGCTCACGGTGCACGGCCTGCCGGCCGGCTGGCAGGGCCGCACACTGGCGTTTTTCCCGGAAACCCCCGAGGTGATCGCAACCGCCGCTGACTGGCAACAATCCTGGGACGGCGCCGTCTGGACAGCGCAGGTGCCGTTGTCACCCCAGCGCAGCAACAGCCCGGCGCTGATGCCGGTGGTGCTGGCGCTCGATGGCCAGGGTCGGCGTGTGGAGATGCCGGTCCTGGGCAGTTGGCCGCAGGCCAGCGGCCCGGCGCCTGAATCCACTGCCTTGCGGGCTGCGCTGGACGCCCGGGGCGGCAGCGGTTTGGCGCAGTTCGGCGCATCGTCCGGCGCGACCCTCGGTTTCTGGGCCGCGCTGGCCGGGGCGCTGATTGGCGGCTTGATCCTGAACCTGATGCCTTGCGTGTTCCCGATCCTGGCGATCAAGGTGCTGGGTTTCGCGCGCCACGCCGACGACCGCAGGGCGCATCGCATCAACGGCATCGCCTACACCGCTGGCGTGCTGGTCAGTTTTGTCGCTTTGGGGGCGATTTTGCTGGCGCTGCGCAGTGCCGGCGAGAGCCTGGGCTGGGGCTTCCAGCTGCAGAACCCGGCCGTCGTTGCCGCCCTGGCGCTGTTGTTCACGCTGATCGGGCTGAACCTGGCCGGTGTATTTCACTTTGCGCAGGTTGTGCCGGCCAGCCTGGCCGGTTTCCAGCCGCGCCATCCGGTCGTTGACGCCTTCTTCACCGGCGTGCTGGCGGTGGCGATTGCGTCACCCTGCACCGCGCCGTTCATGGGCGCGTCGCTGGGGCTGGCGGTTGCCCTGCCACCGCTGCAGGCCATCGCGGTGTTCGCCGTGCTGGGCCTGGGCCTGGCGCTGCCCTATCTGGTCGCGAGCATGGTGCCGGCGGTCGCGCGTGCCTTGCCCAGACCCGGCGCCTGGATGGACAGCCTGAAAAAATTCATGGCATTCCCGATGTTCGCCACTGTCGCCTGGCTGGTCTGGGTGCTGGGACAACAAAGTGGTATCGACGGTGCCGGCGCCTTGCTCGCATTGCTGGTAGCCGTGGCCTTTGTGGCATGGACCCTCACGCTGGCAGGCCGCGGCCGGATCGTGGCTGGCGGCGTCGCGCTCGCCGTCTTGTTGGGCCTGGCCTGGGGAGTCGGGCCGTATGTGACCGAGCCGGCAGCCGTCGCGCGCCAGGGCGACAACGGCCCATGGCAGACCTGGGCGCCAGGACGGGTCGATCAGATCGTGGCATCGGGGCGGCCGGTGTTTGTCGATTTCACCGCCGCCTGGTGCGTGACCTGCCAATACAACAAGAAAACCACGCTCAGCGACCCGGCAGTCCTGGCCGACATCGCGGCCAAGCAGGTGGTGCTGCTGCGCGCCGACTGGACCCGGCGTGACCCGGCCATCACGGCGGCGCTGCAGCAACTCGGCCGCAACGGCGTACCGGTCTATGTGTTGTACCAGGCCGGCCGTGCGCCGGTATTGATGTCGGAAATCCTGAGCGTGGCGGACATGCGCGCCGCGCTGTCACGTTTGTAGTGTCTCGATTGCCTTCGTGTCCTGGATAAAACCCCCACTGACAGGAGATTGCCCATGTTGCGCCGTACCTTGATCACTTCTGCCACCCTTGCCGGCATCGGCTGGACCGGCGCCAGTTTCGCCGCTCCATCGGTAGGCCAGAAGGCGCCCGAGTTCAGCCTGCCCGACACCTCCGGCAAAGCGGTGAGCCTGTCCGCGTTCCGCGGCAAGCATGTGGTGCTGGAGTGGGTCAACCCCGGCTGCCCCTATGTGCGCAAACACTACGGCAGCGCCAACATGCAAGGCACACAGAAAGAAGCAGCGGCCGCCGGCGCCATCTGGCTGGCGATCAACTCGACCGAAGAGGGCAGCGTCGACTACCTGGTGCCCGAACAGCTGGCGCGCTGGACCCAGACCCAGCAAGGCGCGACCACCCACACGCTGATGGACGTGGAGGGCAGCACCGGCAAGGCCTACGGGGCGCGCACCACACCGCACATGTACATCATCGACCCCCGGGGCATGCTGGTTTATGCCGGCGGCATCGACAGCATTCCGTCTTCGCGGGTTGATGACATCAAGACGGCGGTCAACTATGTCAAGCAGGGTATCCGGCAAGCGGTGGCCGGGCAGCCGATCAGCGCCGCGACGACGCGGCCGTACGGTTGCTCGATCAAATACAAAACCTGACCGGCGCAACACCGTTCGCATTCCAAGACACGCTGGCGGAACATTTGCCACTCCCGGCTTGTCGTGGATCGAAACGCACCCCGAAGGTTGCGCCCGGAGATGACCCCTTGACAGATT
>CAZADK010000259.1:0-3595 GCA_964483855.1 uncultured Rhodoferax sp. | reverse complement strand
TGCATGACCGAACACCAAGCCGGCAGCCCGTATGCGGCGTTGCAAAACGATACGTTCCTGCGCGCCTGTCTGCGCCAGCCCACCGACCACACCCCGGTTTGGCTGATGCGCCAGGCCGGACGTTACCTGCCCGAATACCGCGCGACCCGTGCCAAGGCCGGCAGTTTCATGGGGCTGGCCACCAACACCGATTACGCCACCGAGGTCACGCTGCAACCGCTGGAACGTTACCCACTGGACGCGGCGATCCTGTTCAGCGACATCCTGACCATTCCCGATGCGATGGGCCTCGGGCTGAGTTTCGCCATCGGAGAAGGCCCCCGCTTTGCCCATCCGGTGCGCGACGAAGCCGCCATTCAACAGTTGCGCGTGCCGGACATGGACAAACTGCGTTACGTGTTCGACGCGGTCACCTCGATCCGCAAAGCCTTGCAGGGCCGGGTGCCGCTGATCGGATTTTCGGGTAGCCCATGGACCCTGGCCTGCTACATGGTCGAAGGCGCAGGCTCGGACGACTACCGGCTGGTCAAGACCATGTTGTACGCCCGGCCGGATCTGATGCACCGAATGCTGGCCGTCAACGCCGATGCGGTGGCGGCCTACCTGAACGCCCAGATCGAAGCCGGCGCACAGGCGGTCATGATCTTCGACAGCTGGGGCGGCGTGCTGGCCGACGGCGCCTTCCAGCAGTTCAGCCTGACCTACACCGCGCGGGTGCTGGCCCAGCTCAAACGCCAGCAGGGCGGTGCCGTGATCCCGCGCATCGTCTTCACCAAGGGCGGCGGCTTATGGCTGCCCGAGATGGGACAACTCGATTGCGAAGTGCTGGGGCTGGACTGGACGGTCAACCTGGGACAGGCGCGCACCATGGTGGGCGGTGAGGTCGGCGGTCCGGGCAAGGCCTTGCAGGGCAATATCGACCCGAACGTGTTGTTCGCCCGGCCCGAGCAGATCCGTGCCGAGGTGCAACGCGTGCTGGAGAGTTTCGGTGCGCCCCACCGGGCCGCCGCAGGCGACCCCGACCAGGTCGGGCCGACCCATGTTTTCAACCTCGGCCACGGCATCAGCCAGCACACCCCTCCTGAAAATGTAGCGGCGCTTGTCGATGCGGTGCATGCGCTGTCACGGCAGTTGCGCGCATGACACGATTCGGGCTGCGCCTACCACAATTGAAGGCCTGCGAGGTTGGTGAACCCTGACTTATGCACAAAAATCGTGCTGCAGTGCGCAACGACCCGCGCCACTGATCGCGCTTCGCTACAAAACCCATAGCTCGCATAAGCCATTGATTTCAAACCATTTTGTCGCTTTGCTTTTTTGATGGGCAATCCAGCAAAAGCCTTTGTTTTCAAGGCCTGCGCGTGAGGCGCAGCAGGATATCAACAAAGTTATCCACAGAAAACTTGGATGAGGTTTAAAGTTCATACGGATCAAGCACTTAAGCCCAACTTCACAAGTTCACTTCAAGAAAATGCCCCAACCACCGCTTTTCCATGGCGCACCTGATTCCCGTCTTGGTCCAAACGCCGGCGCACAGCCAGATCGGCGGCGCATTGACCTACCAAAGCGACGCGGCACTGCCGCCTGGAAGCCTGGTCCGAGTGCCACTGGGCCGGCGCGAAACGCTGGGTGTGGTATGGGACGGTACGCCGGGGCAGGACGCTTCGCTGGACGCCTCCCGGCTAAGGCCGATATCGGCCGCGCTGGACGGACTGCCCCCGCTGGCACCCAACTGGTGCCAGCTGGTTGCATTCGCCGCCCGTTATTACCAGCGCG
This sequence comes from uncultured Rhodoferax sp., assembly GCA_964483855.1. Classification (GTDB taxonomy): domain Bacteria; phylum Pseudomonadota; class Gammaproteobacteria; order Burkholderiales; family Burkholderiaceae_C; genus CAISIP01. Next base: position 1,819 of record CAZADK010000259.1, on the reverse strand, counting down.
CACTGGGCGAGGTCGCCCTGGCGGCGCTGCCGCCCCAACTGCGTGACCTGAGCCAGGCTCAGCTGCAGCGCCGGCTGCGCCGGGCGCCAGCGTCCCGAGCCGCTGCATCCGCTGCAACCCCTGCGGACGCGGCAGACGCCCAGGCGCCGGCGCTCAGCCCCGAACAGCAAGCGGTGATGGAACAGCTGCGCCAGGGCCAGGGCACTTTCCTGCTGTTCGGCGCCACCGGCAGCGGCAAAACCGAGGTCTACCTGCAATGCGTGCAGGATCTGCTGCAACGCGAACCCGGCGCCCAGGCGCTGGTCATGGTGCCCGAGATCAACCTCACACCGCAGTTGCAGCAGCGCTTCCTGGCCCGCTTCGCGCCGGTCTTCGGCGCCGACGCCGTCGTGTCGCTGCACAGCGGCATGACCAACCCGCAGCGTCTGCGCAGTTGGCTGGCCGCCCATCTGGGCACGGCACGTATCGTGCTAGGCACCCGGATGGCGGTTTTCGCATCGATCCCGCAGCTGCGGCTGATCGTCGTCGACGAGGAACACGATCCGAGCTACAAGCAGCAGGAGGGCGCGCGGTATTCAGCGCGCGACCTGGCCATCTACCGCGGCCAGCTGGAGCACGTCAAGGTGATTCTGGGATCGGCCACGCCGTCGCTGGAGAGCTGGAATCACAGACGGGCGCGCGCCGAAGGCGGGCGTTACACCCGATTGCATATGCCCAGCCGGGTCGGCGACCAGGCGCGGCTGCCGCTGGTGCGGCGCGTCGACATGAACCACCAGCCGCGGCGCGCGGTGATTGCGCCGCCGCTGCTGGAGGCGATCCGCCAGCGTGTCGCCGCCGGCGAACAGAGCCTGGTGTTCCTGAACCGGCGTGGGTACGCGCCGGTGTTGCAATGCGGCGCCTGCGACTGGAAAAGCGCCTGCCCGCATTGCAGCGCCTACCGGGTGTTCCACAAGATCGATCGCAGCCTGCGTTGCCACCACTGCGGTTTTGCCGAACCCGTGCCGCGGGCCTGTCCGCAGTGCGGCAACCTGGACATCGCCCCGGTCGGCCGCGGCACCGAGCGGCTGCAGGAGCACATGGCCGAACTGCTCGCCGATGTGAGGCAGCCCGGCTCGCAGACGCCCGAGGCGCCACTGGGCAGCCCGGTGCACGTGGCGCGTATCGACGCCGACAGCACCCGGCTGGCCGGCAGTTTGCAGTCGCAGTTGGCCCAGGTGCATTCAGGCGAGGTCGATGTGCTGGTGGGCACGCAGATGGTTGCCAAGGGGCACGACTTCCGGCGTATCACGCTGGTGGCGGCCATCAACGCCGACAACGCCTTGTTCTCGAGCGATTTCCGCGCGCCCGAGCGGCTGTTCAGCCTGCTGATGCAGGCCGCTGGCCGAGCCGGCCGCGATGCGGCGGTCAGCGGCCACAGCGAGATGTGGATCCAGACCTTCCAGCCGCAGCATCCGCTGTTCGAGGCACTCAAGCGCCACGACTACCCGGCCTTCGCCGAGCGGCAACTGCAAGACCGTGCCAACGCCGGTCTGCCCCCGTTCTCGTTCCAGGCCCTGCTGCGAGCCGAGGCACGCACGCAGGAGGTGGCACAAGCCTTCCTGGACGCGGCCAGCACCGCAGCGCAAGAGCAGCTGGCCGATCTGCCCGGCTTCAGCCAGATCACGCTGTATCCCCCGGTACCGATGGCGGTGCAGCGCGTGGCCAACGTCGAACGCACGCAGATGCTGGTGGAGAGCCCATCGCGCAAGGCACTGCAGACCTTTCTGGCCGCCTGGCATGGCTTGTTGCACACGGTGCGCCAGGGCGAGGCGGGGCGAGG
>CAZADK010000258.1:0-6492 GCA_964483855.1 uncultured Rhodoferax sp. | reverse complement strand
GCAGCCGGGTGATGCGGCCGTAGACATCGATGAAGGCCAGGTTGCGCGCATCGCGGGTTGCCATGCGCAGGCGCTGGATCACCTTGGACAGCAACTCGTAGCAGAACTCCGGGCGCTCGGCGATGAAATTCGACAACGCCTGGCGCTGCACGACCGCGCAGACAGTGGGCTCGAGCGTGATCACGCTGGCCGAGCGGGTGCCTCCGTCCAGCGCCATTTCACCGAAGTAGTCGGCCAAGCCGAATACGCCGAAGGTGATCTCCTTGTCGTTCACATCGACGCAATACACCTTGACCCGGCCCTGAAGCACGACGAACAGCGTGTCTCCGTCGTCACCCTCCTGGATCAGGATGGTGCCCTTGCGGTAACGCCGCACATCGCCGCGCAGCACCAGCGCACGCAGCGACTCCGGATGTCGGGTTTCAGCAACAAAGGCATCGCGTTCCGTCGGCATGGTGGCGTGTTCCTCGACCGGCCGCCCCCGGGCGACCATGCGGCTGACTGTAACAAGCGCGAAACGTTCTGGCGTCGGCGCATCCACCTCAAGGTGGATGCCAGCTCTCAGGGCAGGCGGGCGACTTCGCGCGCGTCGCGCTCATAAGCTGCGACCCGTGCAACGGCGCGTGTGCGTTGCGCGGCACTGGTGCTGTTATGCAACTGTGCGTACAGGGCGCAGTTTTCCTGGATCGCGTTTTGTGCGTATGTCTGGTGGGCTGGATCGGACGACCGTGACGTCCGCGTCAGGTAGGCGCGCAGCAGCGCTCCAACCTGCTGGGGCGCCGGCCGTGCCGTGCCACTGGCGCCACTGACCGTGCGCAGCATCTGCAACAGATCCTGTTGCCGGCGCAGCCGTTCGGTATAGCTGCGCTGCGGGTCCCAGCTCGAACGGGCCAGGCCAGACTGCAGCACCGCGCGCTGCTTGTCGTCCAGCGAGCCATAAAACTGCTCGGCGCGTTCGACCGACGACTTGAGCCGCCGCTCCGCCCGCTGGGCGCGATCGCCAGAGAGCCAGTCGCGGCGCCACTCGGCATTGCCTTTGGCGAACTTGTCTTCGAGATGCTTGATTTGCGCCGGCGTCATCGACATCGCCAGAGTTACTGCACCTGCCTCGGCTTGCATGCTGGCGGTGTCCAGGCGTTCGCGCACCTGGTCGAAGAATCGGCATACGTCCTGCGCCGTGGTGTCGGCCGGGGCGTCGCGCTGTATCTGCTGCAGCAAGTCGGCAATCTGGGGTAGCTCGTTCGCGCGGTGCCATTCATGCAGCCGCGCCAGGTCATCGCGCAGTTGCACGGATTGTGTCTCGCCCAGATCGGCATAACCGTCGATCCACCAGTAACCCAGCTCAGGCAGGTTGTTGTAGGCCAGCTTGACCGCGCTGCAGGCAGTCAGCAGTACCACGACGGAGGCGACCAGCAGCGGGCGGATAATCGCAGGCCAGATCAATACCTGGCGACGGAAGACGGATATGGACTCAAGTGTTGGCATCGTGGATGTGGTCATCATGGCGGCGGGCAAGGGCACCCGGATGAAGAGCAAGTTGCCCAAAGTATTGCATCCATTGGCCGGTCGTGCTTTGGTGCACCATGTATTGACCACAGCGGCCGAACTCGGGGCCCGCAATGCGGTGCTGATCACCGGCCACGGAGCCGACGCGGTGGAGGCCGCATGCGGCCCCGGCAGCGGGTGGGATGCGGGGTTGCGGCTGCAATGGGTACGCCAGGAGCCTCAGCTGGGTACCGGCCATGCGGTGCAGCAGGCGGTGCCGGTGCTGCCCGATGACGGCATCGTGGTGGTGCTCAGCGGCGACGTGCCGCTGACCCAGGCGCAGACGCTGCGTGACCTGATTGCGCTCAGTGGTGGTGACAAGCTGGCCTTGCTGACACTGGAGATGGCCGACCCCACGGGTTATGGCCGTATCGTGCGCGATGGTGGTGGCGACGCGGCCCCGGTGCGGGCCATCGTCGAGCAGAAGGACGCCAGTGCGGTGCAGTTGTCGATCCGCGAGATCTACAGCGGCATCATGGCGGTGCCGGCGCGGCTGCTCAAGACCTGGCTGGCCCGGCTGGACAACAAGAACGCGCAGCAGGAGTATTACCTCACCGATATTGTCAGGTTCGCGGTGGCCGACGGCGTATCGGTTCTGGCACATCGCATCACGGACGCCGTGCAAGTGGCTGGCGTCAACAGCCCGGTGCAATTGGCTGAACTCGAGCGCGCCTGCCAGCTGCGCCACGCGAAGCGGCTGATGGAGCAGGGCGTGCGCCTCGCCGATCCAGCGCGTTTCGATTTGCGCGGCGACCTGCACTGTGGCCAGGACGTGGCCATCGACGTCAACTGCGTGTTCGAGGGCACGGTGCGGCTCGGCGACGGCGTCTGCATCGGCGCCAACTGCGTGATCGCCAATGCGTGCATCGAGTCCGGCGCGGTGATCCATCCGTTTACCCACATCGATGGCGAGCACCCTGGTGTCACCGTGGGTGCCGGCGCGCGGGTGGGCCCGTTCGCACGGCTGCGTCCGGGCGCCCGGCTGGGCGCCGAAGTGCATATCGGCAACTTCGTCGAGGTCAAGAATTCGACGCTGGCCAAGGGTGCCAAGGCCAATCACCTCGCCTATCTGGGTGACGCGACGGTGGGTGAGCGGGTCAACTTCGGCGCCGGCAGCATCACCGCCAACTACGACGGCGCATTCAAGCACCGCACCGTGATCGAGGACGATGTGCATGTGGGCAGCAACTGCGTGCTGGTGGCGCCGGTCACCATCGGCGCCGGTGGCACGGTTGGCGGTGGTTCGACCATCACCAAGGACACGGCGCCCGGCGCGCTGAGTGTGGCGCGTGGCCGCCAGACCACGATCCCCGGCTGGACGCGCCCGCGCAAATGAATCCAACGCTCGTGGACGCCAGCCAGCGCATCGAACAGCTCGAGCGCGAACTGGCACAGGCGCGGATGGCGCTGGAAGACTTCACCTACTCGGTGTCGCACGACTTGCGTGCGTCGCTGCGCCACGTGAATGCCTACCTGCGCATCGTCCACGAAGAGCTGGGCGACGAACTCGACCCTGTCATTGCCAACCATCTCGACACTGCCGCTGGCGCTGCGACCCACATGGGCCGCCTGATGGACGGACTGATGGAGCTTTCCCGGGTGGGCCGCGCCGTGATGCAGCCCGGTGTGGTCGATCTGGGCCGGTTGCTGGACGATGTGATCAAGCATCTGCTGCCATTGGTCGATGGGCGGGAAATACGCTGGCGGATCGCACCCGATCTGCCACGCGTGCGGGGCGACCTTGCGCTGCTCAACCTGATGCTGACCTGCCTGGTTGACAACGCCCTCAAATTCAGCCGCGAGCGCGCGCCTGCCGAGGTGGTGGTCCGCTGGACGGCGCTGGAACAGGGCATGTGCGAGATCCACGTGCGGGACAACGGTGTCGGGTTCGACCCGCGCATGCAGGACCGGCTGTTTCGCGTCTTCCAGAGCCTGCACAGCGCGCGCGAGTTCGACGGCAACGGCATTGGACTGGCGTTGTCGCGGCGCGTGGTCGAGCGTCACGGGGGAAAAATCCGCGCCAAGGGCGAACCCGGTCAGGGGTGCACGGTCAGTTTCAGCCTGCCGCTGGCGTGACCGTTGCCGGGCGCAATGGCAGCTGGGCGCCGAACTTGGCCCGCTTGACACTGAAGAAGGCCTTGACGTTGCGCACGTTGGCGTCGCTGGTGAACAGGCGTTGTGTCAATGCGTGGTATTGCGCCATGTCGGCTGCATGGATGACCAGCACGAAGTCGGGGCCCGGCGACACCCGGTAACACTGCTGCACGGCATCGTCTGCGAGCACCCGCTGCTCGAACGCGTCCAGCCAATCCGTGCCTTGCCGGTCCAGCGTGATCTCGACGATGGCGCTCAAGCCGTGTCCCAGCACAGAAGCCAGCGTATCCGGCGACAACACCGCAATTTGATGCTCGATGACTCCGGCGTCACGCAGGCGCTTGACCCGCCGCAGGCAGGTCGGCGGGGAGGTGAAGACGCGCTGCGCCAACTCCAGGTTGCTCAGCGACGCGTCTTTTTGCAGTTGTTCCAGCAGACGCAGATCGATATCGTCAAGTTCGATTTGTTCCATTTGGCGATCATCCATGAAATAAATGACCTTACATGCTCCATGGTGAAACTATAGTCCGTATTTGTGCACTTTTTGGTAGATTATTATTTGTGACTACCCGTACTATCGCGCCACAACTACTTCTGGAGTTTTCCTTATGTGTGGCATCGTTGGCGCCGTCTCTACCCGCGACATCGTTCCGGTCTTGGTCCAGGGGCTGCAGCGGCTCGAATACCGGGGGTATGACTCCTGCGGCGTGGCCGTGCATGTGGACGGACTGCAGCGTGCACGCAGCACCGCGCGGGTGGCCGAACTGATCGAACAGGTCGCCAATGGCAAGTTGCAGGGCAGTACCGGCATCGCCCATACCCGCTGGGCCACCCATGGCGCGCCGGCGGTGCATAACGCGCATCCCCATTTCAGCCACGGTACCGGGGCCGACGCCTACGACCGGCCGGGTCGTATTGCACTGGTTCACAACGGCATCATCGAGAACCACGACGAACTGCGGGCCATGCTCACCGGCAAGGGTTATGTGTTCCAGAGCCAGACCGACACCGAGGTCATCGCGCACCTGGTCGACAGCCTGTATGACGGCGACCTGTTCGAAGCGGTGCAGGGCGCGGTACAGCAGTTGCACGGCGCCTACGCGATCGCGGTGTTCTGCAAGGACGAGCCGCAACGCCTGGTTGGCGCGCGGGCCGGTTCGCCGCTGATCCTGGGTGTGGGCAAGGACGGCCAGGAGCATTTCCTGGCGAGTGACGCGATGGCCTTGGCCGGCGTGACGGATCAGATCGTCTACCTGGAAGAAGGTGACGTGGTCGACGTGCAACTGGGCAAATATTGGATCGTCGACAAGAACCACAAACCAGTGGAAGCCGCCAGGCGCCCGGTCAAGACGGTGCTGGCGCACAGTGGTGCGGCCGAACTGGGGCCGTATCGCCATTACATGCAGAAGGAGATCTTCGAGCAGCCGCGTGCCATCGGCGACACGTTGGAGGGTGTAGTGGGTATCGTGCCGGAACTATTCGACGGTGCAGAGGCCAGCGCGGCGCGGGTGTTCAAGGAGATCGACTCGGTACTGATTCTGGCCTGTGGCACCAGTTACTACAGCGGCTGCACCGCCAAGTACTGGTTGGAGGGCATCGCCGGTATCCCGACGCAAGTCGAGGTGGCCAGCGAATACCGCTACCGCACCTCGGTGCCCAATCCGAGGACGCTGGTCGTCACCATCACCCAGTCGGGCGAGACGGCCGACACACTGGCCGCGCTGCGCCATGCGCAAAGCCTGGGCATGACGCAGACCCTGACCGTCTGCAACGTGGCCACCAGCGCGATGGTGCGCGAATGCAAGCTGGCCTACATCACCCGCGCCGGCATCGAGATCGGCGTGGCCTCGACCAAGGCCTTCACGGCGCAACTGGCCGGGCTGTTCCTGTTGACGCTGGCGCTGGCGCAAAGCCGCGGGCGCTTGACGCAGGAACAGGAAGACGCGCACCTCGCAGCGATGCGTCACCTGCCGGTCGCGCTGCAGGCGGTGCTGGCGCTGGAACCGCAGATCATCGCCTGGGCGCAGGACTTCGCGAAGATGGAAAACGCACTGTTCCTGGGCCGCGGCCTGCATTACCCGATCGCGCTCGAAGGTGCGCTGAAATTGAAGGAGATCAGCTACATCCACGCCGAAGCCTACCCGGCCGGCGAACTCAAGCACGGCCCGCTGGCGCTGGTCACCAGCGCCATGCCGGTGGTGACGGTGGCGCCGAACGACGCGCTGCTGGAAAAACTCAAGAGCAACATGCACGAGGTGCGCGCCCGTGGCGGCGTGCTCTATGTGCTGGCCGACGGCGACACCCGCATCGAGCGTGCGGAGGGCATCAACGTGATTCGTATGCCCGAGCACTACGGCGCCTTGTCGCCGCTGCTGCATGTGGTGCCGCTGCAGTTGTTGGCCTATCACACAGCCTGCGCAAGGGGGACGGATGTGGACAAGCCACGCAATCTCGCCAAAAGTGTGACGGTCGAATGAATGGCACGCTCGTGCGGCGCGGTGATCTGCCGGAATAGGGTCAGTCGGACCCGTAATAGGGTCTGTCGGGACTTGGGGCGTCTGGCGAGCTTGTTACAAATCGGCAGCTCTGGCGAGGGCTAGATGCAGCGACGCAGCTGCCGTGGACCAGAGCCGCCCAATCTGAGGAGAGGCTCAACATTTCGGCAATGTCCCGATCACTGTTGAATGCGGCCGGATGACGGCTCCTCAGACGTGACGATTTCGGAAATTTCTGGGGTTGCGCTCAAACGGGTTGGTCCCGGATGGGGGTGTGTTCATACGGGTGTGGACACGATGCACGATCGTTTATACACTTGTGTCAACAAATGGGAGAATGTTTATGAGCACGTCAGTC
>CAZADK010000257.1:0-6563 GCA_964483855.1 uncultured Rhodoferax sp. | reverse complement strand
GCTTCTTGACAGCGTCTGCGGCGGCCGAAGCCGCGTCGGCGATCGCGGCGGCAGCGGCAGGTGCCGGCGCTTCCTCTTTTTTGCCACAAGCTGCAAGAGCAACGGCAGCGACGATCGCTGCCAGGACGAGAGATTTCGGCATCGATAACCGCGCCGGCCCGGTCAGCAGGGCCTCACGCCCCGTTGCCCGGCGCGATTGTATTCACGATCGCATACGATTTCAGGGTAAACCCTAGACGGATGCACATATTTTTACAGCCCCAGCGTGGTGGCTGGAAAACCCGGACTCGATGCCTGGATCAGCTCCTGCAGCAGTTCCCGGTTCTGCACGATGCGTTCGGGTTCGCAACCACAGACGCCGGAGCAGCGCACCGGGTCCAGCAGTCGCAAAGTCCATTGCGGACTCCACAAGACCGTGGGGAAGTTGACCGGATCGATCTGCCGGCAGACCCGGGCTTCGACGATATGTCCCCAGGTCCTGCGCCATTGGACAAAGCGGGGGTGCTGGCGCACGACGGTGTCGTAACCCGTTGCCAGGATCGTGCATCTGCGCCCGGCACGCGACCAGGCATGCAGACTGTCCACCACTTGGCGCTCGTGCAAGGGCCAATCGGCAAACCGGGCATCGCACAGGATCAGTTCGCGCCAACCCTGGCGTGCGGCTTGCGCCAGTGCATCGCGCAACAACTGCGCAAACGCCTCACGGCCAGCGAAGCGGCGGGTGGGAAGCTCCGGCTCCGGCTCCGGCGCCGGGTCGGTGCGGCCATCAGACGACATGCAGCCACCCCGCGTCGCACCAGGACTGCAGCTGGTCCCGCGCGCCCGGACTGGCCCGCGCCAGTGCGCGCGCATCCAGGCTGCGCTGGTCGGCCAGACGGCGCATCAGCCGCGCATCCGGCCCACTGGCGAGGTAACTCTCGCCATTGATGAATACATGGTTGCGGTCGTACATCATGCGGCTCCTGCGATCGAGTTGCACTGCGCCTGCCAGCCGGACGCCATCGGCCTCGTCGAACCACACCCAGGGCTTGGGTTCGGTCAGATGTTCGCCCAGATTGCGCGCCAGCACCAGAGGGTCGCGCAGCGCGCGCTCGAGCGCCTGGCGGGCAAACTGCCCCAGCGCATCCGGAATCGCCGCCGGTTCCGGCGCTGCGCCCTGGCCCGGATCGCGGTACAGCGCCGACCCCAGTTCTTCCGGTGCATCGTGCGCCAGCCGTTGCAGCAGTTCGGCGGCCAGGTCCCCGGTCGATGGCGCCTTGAAGCCGATCGAATAGGTCATGCATTCGTCCAGCGCGACGCCGTCGTGCGCATACCGCGGCGGCAGATACAACATGTCGCCGGGCTCCAGGTCGTAGCTCTGCTCCGGCTCGAAATGGCGCAGGATCTTCAGCGGCAGGTCGCCCTGCAGGCTCAGGTCCTTCTGCCGGCCGATGCGCCAGCGCCGCCGGCCGTGGGCCTGCAGCAGGAAGACGTCGTAACTGTCGAAATGGGGGCCAACGCCGCCGCCCGGGCTGGCGTAACTGACCATGACGTCGTCGAGCCGGGCATCGGGAACGAAACGAAAGCGGTTCAGCAGGTCATGCACAGGCTCGGCGAGCAGGTCCACCCCTTGCACGAGCAAGGTCCAGCCCGGTGTCTTGAGCGCCGGCAAGGCGCGCCGCGTGAACGGGCCATGGCGCAGCGTCCAGCTGTCACCGCGCCGCGGGTCGGCGCCCAGCACAAGCCGCGACTGCACATGGGGCTGCGCTGCCAGATCGAACAGGGCACGGCGGTCCAGCGGCGCCGGCAAGCCGGGGATGGCCTGGCGGATCAGCAGCGGCTTGCGTTGCCAGTGGCGCCGCATGAAGGTCTGCGGACTGAGGCCGCCCAGCAGCGGCAAGGGATGGTGCACGTTCATGGTTCGGGAAAGTGGTTGCGGGCAGGACACCAAACCGCCATCCGGGCCCGGGCTGTCCGGGGTGGTGGCAAGCTGCGACAATTCTCCTATGGAAATCACACAACAATGCGTGGTCGGACTGACCTGGACACTCAAGGATACGCTGGGCGAGGAACTCGATGTGCTGAGCGAAGCAGTCGAATTTCTGGTCGGTGGCGACGATCTGTTCAAGAAAATCGAGGAAGCACTGATGGGTCACACAGTCGGCGCGCGGGTGCAACTGCAACTCGAGCCCGAAGAGGCCTTTGGCGACTTCAACGACCGGCTGGTGTTCCTCGAGCCGCGCCATCTGTTCCCCCCCCAGACCGAAGAAGGCATGACCTTCGAAGGACATGCCCTGCCAGCGGGCTGCAACCCCGATGCGCCGAAAGATGCGCTCTACACCGTCACCGACCTGTATCCGGAGCATGTGGTGCTCGACGGCAACCATCCTTTGTCGGGCATCGCGCTGCGCCTGTCGCTCAAGGTCGAGTCGGTGCGCGAGGCGACCGAGGTGGAAATCGGCAAGGGCAGCGCCGGGACCGGATTCTTCAAGGTCCAGATCCAGCCGCCTGCGGCTTGACTGCACATCTGGCTATCGGCGTTGGGGCGGCCCGCACCGGCTCACTGGAGGACCATCGCCCTTCGGGGCTGAGCGCCTTGGGAGCGGCCCGGCGGCGAGCCAAGAAACCCTGCGTCCTTCGGACTGCGGGCTGAGCGCCTTGGGAGCGGCGCTCATGCCTTGCCGGTAGAGCCGTAGCCGCCCTCGCCGCGCACGCTGGGCGGGAACTCCGAGACCCTGTTGAAACGCGCCTGCACGACCGGCACGACCACCAGCTGCGCGATTCGCTCCATCGGCTCGATCGTGAACGCTGTCGGGCTGCGGTTCCAGGCGCTGACCATCAGCTGGCCCTGGTAGTCGCTGTCGATCAGGCCCACCAGATTGCCCAGCACGATGCCGTGTTTGTGGCCCAGGCCGGAACGCGGCAAGATCAACGCGGCATAGTTCGGGTCAGCCAGGTGAATGGCGAAACCCGTGGGCACCAGCTGCCAGGCATTGGGCGCGAGCACCATCGGCGCGTCCAGGCAGGCGCGCAAGTCGAGACCGGCGCTGCCGGGGGTGGCGTAGGCGGGAAACTGGTCCGCCAGGCGCGGATCGAGGATCTTGACGTCTATCTGCATGGGCAACAAGGTCGTTTCATGGCGCGTGGCGCAGCATCTGCGCACAGGTCTGCACCAGCGCGCGCGCCAGTTCCAGCTTGGGCGCACGCGGCAGTTCCCGCGTGCCATCGGCAGTCACCAGCAGCAAGGCATTGTCGTCCTGGCCGAAGGTGGCCGGGCCGATGTTTCCCACCAGAAGCGGCACATTCTTGCGCGCGCGTTTGGCCTGGGCGTTGGCCAGCAGATCCTGGCTTTCGGCGGCAAATCCCACACACAGCAGGTCGCCGCAGCGCGCGCGCGGCAACTGCGCCACCGTGGCCAGGATGTCCGGGTTCTCGACAAAACGCAGCGCGGGCGTCGCACCGGAGCCGTCTTTCTTGATCTTGTGTTCGGCTGCGTTGGCCACTCGCCAGTCGGCGACCGCCGCGGTCGCGATAAAGATCGAGGCCTGGTCTGCCGCGGCCAGCGTCGCATCGAACATCTGCCGCGCCGAGCGCACATCGAGCCACGTGACGCCGCGCGGCGTCTGCAGCGCCACCGGGCCGGCCACCAGCGTCACCTGCGCGCCGGCCTCGTGCGCCGCCCGCGCGATGGCAAATCCCATCTTGCCACTGCTCAGGTTGGTGATGCCGCGCACCGGATCGATCGCCTCGTAGGTTGGCCCGGCGGTGACCAGCACCCGCTGGCCGGCCAGCAGCTTGGGCTGGAAAAACGCGATCACATCCTCAACCAGTTCGGCGGGCTCGAGCATGCGCCCGTCACCGGTCTCGCCGCAGGCCTGGTCACCGGAACCCACGCCCAGGATGGTGGTGCCATCGAGCCGCAGTTGCGCCATGTTGCGCTGCGTTGCCGGATGGGCCCACATCTCGCGGTTCATCGCCGGCGCCAGCAGCAGCGGCACACTGGCGATCGGCCGGGCCAGGCACATCAGGCTGAGCAGGTCATCGGCGCTGCCCTGCACCAGGCGCGCCATGAAATCGGCGCTGCACGGCGCGATCAGGATGGCGTCGGCCTCGCGCCCCAGGTTGATGTGGGGCATGTTGTTGGGTTCGCGGGCATCCCATTGCGAACGGTAGACCGTGCGGTTGGACAGCGCCTGCATCGTCACCGGGGTGATGAACTGCTCGGCCGCGCCGGTCATCACGACCTGCACCGTCGCACCCTGCTTGACCAGCAGGCGGCACACCTCGGCCGCCTTGTAGCAGGCGATTCCGCCGGTGAGTCCCAGCACCAGATGTTTGTTCTTGAGGTCCATGCAAAATGCTGTTCGCAACGATGGTGGCAATGTAGCAGACGCCTATAATCCCGCTTTACCACCTACCCGAACCCTTCGGTTCGCCCCTGACATGACCAAATTTGTCTTCGTCACCGGCGGTGTCGTGTCCTCCCTTGGCAAGGGAATCGCCTCAGCCTCCCTCGCTGCGATTCTGGAATCGCGAGGCCTCAAAGTCACTCTGATCAAGCTCGACCCATATCTCAACGTGGATCCGGGCACCATGTCGCCATTCCAGCACGGCGAGGTGTTCGTCACCGACGACGGCGCCGAAACCGACCTGGACCTGGGCCACTACGAACGTTTCGTCGAGACGCGCATGCGGCGCTCGAACAACTTCACGACCGGCCAGATCTACAAGAGCGTGCTCGAGAAGGAACGCCGCGGCCTGTACCTGGGCAAGACGGTGCAGGTGATCCCGCATGTCACCAACGAGATCCAGGAGTTCGTCAAGCGCGGCGCACGCGTAGGCGAGCCGGATGCAGTGGACGTGGCGATCGTCGAGATCGGCGGCACCGTGGGCGACATCGAATCGCTGCCGTTCCTGGAGGCGGTGCGGCAGATGAGCCTCAAGCTCGGGCCGAACAACACCGCCTTCGTGCACCTGACCTACGTACCCTGGATCGCCGCGGCCGGCGAGCTCAAGACCAAGCCGACGCAACACACGGCCAAGCAGTTGCGCGAGATCGGTATCCAGGCCGACGCGCTGGTGTGCCGTGCCGACCGCCCGATTCCGCCCGATGAACGCGACAAGATCTCGCTGTTCTCCAACGTGCCGGCCTGGGGTGTGATCTCGATGTGGGACGTCGACACCATCTACAAGGTGCCGCGCATCCTGCACGAGCAAGGCCTGGACGGCCTGATCTGCGACAAGTTGCGGCTGAACACACCGCCGGCCAACCTCAAGCGCTGGGACGATCTGGTCTACGAGACCGAACATCCCAAGTCCGAGGTCAACATCGCGATGGTGGGCAAATATGTCGATCTCAGCGACAGCTACAAGTCGCTCAACGAAGCCCTGCGCCACGCCGGCATGAAGAACCATGCCCGGGTGCGCATCGAATACATCGACTCCGAGACCATCAGCGCGGACACCGTAAACCAGCTGGCACGTTTCGACGGCATCCTGGTGCCCGGCGGGTTCGGCAAACGCGGCATCGAAGGCAAGATCGCCACGGCGCGGTTCGCGCGCGAGAACAAGGTGCCCTACCTGGGCATCTGCCTGGGCATGCAGGTGGCCACCATCGAATACGCTCGGCATGTGGCCGGCCTGACCGACGCCAACAGCACCGAATTCGAACCCAGCAGCCCGCACCCGGTGATCGCGCTGATCACCGAGTGGCAAGATGCCGATGGCTCGATCAAGAGCCGCAACGAGAACTCCGACCTTGGCGGGACGATGCGCCTGGGTGCACAAAGCTCGGACGTGGTCAAAGGTACGCTGGCCCACGACATCTACGGCGATGTGGTCACGGAGCGCCACCGCCACCGCTACGAGGCCAACGTCCATTACCTCGATACCTTGCGTGAGGCCGGGCTGGTGATCTCGGCCAAGACCCAGCGAGAGCACCTGACCGAGATCATCGAACTGCCGCGCGATGTGCACCCCTGGTACATCGGCGTGCAGTTCCATCCCGAGTTCAAGTCGACGCCATGGAACGGCCACCCCCTTTTCAACGCCTTCGTCAAGGCTTCGCTCGATCACCAGGGCCGGGACAGAAGCCTGAAGGCTGTTGCATGAAGCCAACCCCCAGCGGGAGCGGAGCGTGAAGTTGTGCGGCTTCGAAGCCGGCCTGGCGCACCCGTTTTTCCTGATCGCCGGCCCCTGCGTGATCGAGTCGCAGCAATTGCAGATGGATACAGCCGGCGAACTGCGCGACATCACGCGCTCGCTCGGCATACCGTTCATCTTCAAGAGCAGCTTCGACAAGGCCAACCGCACCTCGGGTAGCAGTTTTCGCGGCCCTGGCATGGAGCAGGGCCTGGAAATCCTGGCCACGGTCCGGCGCGAGCTGCAGGTGCCGGTGTTGACCGACGTGCACGACGAAAGCCAGATCGCAGCCACGGCCCGGGTGGTCGATGTATTGCAGACACCGGCCTTCCTGTGTCGGCAGACCGATTTCATCCGCGCGGTGGCGCAGTCGGGCAAGCCGGTCAACATCAAGAAGGGCCAGTTCCTCGCGCCCGGCGACATGAAGAACGTGATCGACAAGG
>CAZADK010000256.1:0-6567 GCA_964483855.1 uncultured Rhodoferax sp. | reverse complement strand
TTCGTGCAGGATGCCGACGAAGCGCGCAAGGCGGTGGTGGCGTGCAAGTACGCGCCGCAAGGTGTGCGCGGCATGGCGGCGATGAGCCGCGGTTCGCGCTTCGGCACCGTGCCGGACTATTTCAAGGTGGCCAACGACGCGATCAGCGTCGTGGTGCAGATCGAGACACCCGATGCCTTGGCCCAGGTCGATGCCATCGCAGGCACCGACGGCGTCGACTCGGTCTTCCTCGGCCCGGGCGACCTCAGCGGCGCCATGGGCCATGTCGGCAATCCGATGCATGCCGATGTCGTCTCGGCCATGGCCAAGGCGGTCGAACGATGCCATGCCGCTGGCAAACCGGTGGGCAGCGTGGCGGGTACACCCGAGGCTGTGGCGATCTACCGCGGCATCGGTATCGACTACATCGGCTGCGCCTCCGACCTCGGCTTGATGATGCGCCAATGCGCTGCTGCGCTGTCCACGATCCGTTCGCAGAAGGTTCATGTCAACACCACCGGATACTGAAAGGAACACCATGCATCCGACACAGACTCCCGCCGCCGCACGCCGACGTGCGGTCCTGATCGCATCAGTCGCCGCGCTGGCACTGACGGGCCTGTCCGGGCAGGCCCAGGCACAGGCCTGGCCCAGCAAACCCATCAAGCTGGTGGTCGGGTTTCCGCCCGGAGGTGGCATCGACGCGGTGGCGCGCAATCTGCAGCCCGGCCTGCAGGAGGCGCTGGGGCAACAGGTGATCGTCGAGTACAAACCCGGCGCTGGTGGCGTGCTGGCGGCAGGTGAACTGACACGCGCCGCGCCCGACGGCTACACCATCCTGGTCGCCAATATCGGGCCCTTCGTGCTGGCGCCCAACATGGTGTCGAAGAAGCCGTTCGATCCACAGAAGGACTTCACCTACATCCACCAGACCTCGGGCTCGGGCTTCATCGCGGCCGTGCCGGCAAATCATCCGGCCAACACGCTGGCGGAATTCATCGCCTGGTCCAAGGCCAATCCGGCCAAGGCCAACTATGCCTCCGGCGGCGCCGGCTCCATCACCCACCTCAATGGCGAAATGCTGAACCAGATCGCCGGCACCAAGCTGGTCCACGTGCCGTACAAGGGTTCGGCGCCGGCGGTGCAGGACCTCATCGGCGGGCAGACCAACCTGCTGGTCGATGTCTCCACCGTGCTGCTGCAGCATATCCAGAGCGGCCGGCTCAAGGCGCTTTACGTCACGGACGCGCAACGTGTCGCCGCCTTGCCCAATGTGCCGACCGCCAAGGAGGCGGGATATCCCGGCCTGGAGACTTCGGGCTGGCAAGGCATCGTCGGCCCGGCCGGCATGCCCAAAGACGTCGTCGCGCGAATTTCGAAAGCCATCGGCGAGACGCTCGCCAAGCCGGACGTGCGCCAGAAGTTCGCCGCCAACGGCAGCGCCATCATGGAAAAAGGGCCGGAGGAATTCACCGCCTTCCACACCGCCGAGATCAATCGCTGGGTCCCGGTCATCAAGGCTTCCGGCGCGACACTCGACTGAATCTTTCTGGACACCCGCAATGGCACAACCAATCCGCTACGGCATCATCGGCTGCGGAAGCATGGGCCGCGAGCACATCGAAAACATCAAGATGATCGACGGTTGCACGGTCACCGCGATCGCCGATGACATCGCCGCCAGCCGCGAGGCGGGGCAGGCCCTGCTGCCTTCTCCCGCGCAACTGTTCGACAACCACCAGGACCTGCTCGATGCCGACATCTGCGACGCGCTGGTGATCGCCACACCCAACCACACGCACCGTGCGGTGCTGCTGGACGCCCTGGCGGCCGACGCCCATATCCTGGTCGAGAAACCGCTGTGTACCCGCATCGATGACTGCCTGGAACTGGTGCAGGCCGCAAAAGGCCGCGCCAAGATGGTCTGGGTTGCGCATGAATACCGCTACATGCCGCCGGTTGCCGAGACGATCCGCCTGGCGCATGCCGGCGCGGTCGGCACCGTGCACCAGGTCGCGATCCGCGAACACCGCGAGCCGTTCTATCCCAAGGTCGGCGACTGGAACCGCTTCAACGCCAACACCGGCGGCACGCTGGTCGAGAAGACCTGCCACTATTTCAATCTGATGGACCTGATCCTGAGGGAGAAACCGTTGGCGGTGTTTGCGTCGGGCGCCCAACGCGTGAACCATCTGGACGAGTCGTATGGCGGGCGCACGCCAGACATCCTCGACAGCGCCTATGTGATCGTCGAATATCCCAGCGGCGCCCGCGCCATGCTCGACCTGTGCATGTTCGCCGAGAACTCGGTCGACAACGAACACATCACCGTGGTCGGCGACGAAGGCAAACTCGAGTCGTTGCTGCCGTCCATGACGCTGCGTTACGGCCGGCGTGACGATTGGGGCAAACGCGAAGTCTGGGGCCAGAGCGCCAGCAGTGGCAAGGGTGTATCGGTGCGTCGGATCTGGGACACCGGCATCAAGTACATGGGCAACCACTTCGGCGCCTCCTACGTCGAACATGTGAAATTCGCCCACGCCGTTCGCCAGGGGCTGGCGCCCGACATCCCGCTCGAGGAAGGCCTGCGGGCAGTGGCCACGGGCCTTGCGGCGCATCGCAGCATCGACGAAAGGCGGGTGGTGGCGATGGCGGAAATCCTGCCGTCCGGATGGTGAGCTCGCCCAGCCCTGGCTTCGCCAGGCCCCCCGCATCGAATATCGCCACGTCCTTCATCGCGCGAGTGCCTGCAAACGCATGACCTACACCACCTACCCCAGCCTGCGCGGCCGCACCGTGTTCATCTCCGGCGGCTCGTCGGGCATCGGCGCCGAACTGGTACGCGCGTTTGCCGCACAGGCCAGCCGGGTCGCATTCTGCGGCACCCGGGCCGATGGCGGTGACGCGCTGATCGCCGAACTGCGCGCCACCGGCGCCGAGGACCTGTTGTACGAGGCCTGCGACGTGCGCGACATTGCCGCACTGCAGGCCATGCTCGGGCGCATCGCTGACCGATGGGGTGCGATCCAGGTGCTCGTCAACAATGCGGGACGCGACGACCGCCATGCCCTTGACGACCTGACGCCCGAATACTGGGACAACTGCCTGGCCATCAACCTGCGCCACCAGGTGTTCGCGACCCAGACTGTGGCGCGGCAGCTGAAGGCCGCCAAACTGTCCGGCAGCATTGTCAACATGGGATCCATCAGCTGGATGCGCGGCCGGCCCAACCTCATCGGCTATACGACCAGCAAGGCCGCCATCTCGGGAATGACCCGTACGTTGGCGCGTGAACTCGGCGTCGACGGCATCCGCGTCAACGCGCTGGTCCCTGGCGCCATCGTCACCGAACGCCAGACCCAGCTCTGGCGCAACGCCGAAGAAGACCAGCGGTTCATCGAACTGCAGTGCCTGAAGTTCCGGCTCGACTCGACGCACGTGGCGCGCTCGACCCTGTTCCTGGCCAGCGACGACAGCGACGGCATCACCGGGCAGAACCTGATCGTGGACGCGGGGCTGGCACAGGTGTCGGTGGCTGGGTAGACCAAAACCTGGCCGAGTCCGCGCCGGAAACCGGAGCAGGCGAGGGCGCCAACGGGGCGTATCCGGTTGCGCGCGCAACGGCATCGCAAGACACGTCCTACAAGCGGCCACGGCGGCGACTGATACAAGGCGAGCTCCGAAGGGAGTTCAATGAACCCTTGTCCAAATGGGGGGCGCGAGCCATCCCGCTCCATTACAAGGAAATCGCATGAACGACCACAGCACCCATACACCCTCCCCCGCAGAAGCTCGGACGAAGTTGTGGGAACTGATCAAGGACATCCGGTTCGCGATGTTCACGACCCGCCATACCAATGGCTATCTGCATTCCCGACCGATGACGACGCAAAACCGGCGCATCGACGAAGACACCAGTCTGTGGTTCTTCATGTCGCGTGCAAACGGACCGGTCGATGATGTCCGCAGCGACGCCTCGGTCAACG
Source organism: uncultured Rhodoferax sp. (assembly GCA_964483855.1). Lineage (GTDB taxonomy): Bacteria > Pseudomonadota > Gammaproteobacteria > Burkholderiales > Burkholderiaceae_C > CAISIP01. The sequence continues at coordinate 2,602 of CAZADK010000256.1, read as the reverse complement.
TGGTCTATGCCGATCCCGGCAATGACAGTTACGTGTCGGTATCCGGAAACGCCCGGGTGGTGGAGGATGCAGCCCGCAAGGAACAGCTATGGTCGAAGATGAACGACGCATGGTTTCCACTCGGCCCGACCGATCCGGACGTGGCATTGATCGAGGTCAAGATCGTCCAGGCCCATTATTGGGACGTCGACGACAGCAAGATCGTGCAGTTGTTCAAGATGGCCGCCGCCACGGTCACCGGAAATCCGCCCACGGACATGGGTGAACACGCCGCGGTGCGCATGGGCTGAGAGCATTCATCGGCAGCGCCGGCATTGCCGGCCCGACCAACCCGCCGCAACGATCAGCGGCAGGCCTCGCTGCCCAGCAGCGACACCAGGCTCGGTGCCATGGCCTTGAGCAACTGGCTCGGCAAGGCGCTGGTGAAGCGGTAGTTCTCGGCATACGGCTCGTTGACGAACACCATCACGGTGCCGTAATACCGCTCGCCGAGCAGGAACATCAGCGTCGCGGAACGACTCACGACCCGTGAAGTCAACTCGGCACCGCCCTTGCCGTAGGTGGTGTAGCGGTGGTCGCCGGTTCCGGTCTTGCCGCCGACCTCGACCGCTCTGCCGTCGTCCAGCGCAAACGCGCCTTTGAGGCGGCGGCCCGTGCCCTCCTGCACCACCCCGATCAGCGTCTCGCGCACCGTGCTTGCCACCGCGGCATCGAGCACCCGCTCTGCCTGCCGCGGTCGGTAGGCGAGCCGGGTTTCGTACGGTGTATCGCGGGCAAACACCACCGACTCGAGCCGCGCCACCGGCTTGCGCAACCCGCCGTTGACGATGATGCCCATCAGCTCGGCCAACGCGGATGGCCGGTCGCCCGATGCGCCGAGCGCGCTGGCGTAAGACGGGGTCAAGCTCTTGAACGGGTAACCGAGCTTGTGCCAGCGGGACTGGATGCGGTCGAACGCGTCGATCTCCAGCAGGGTGCGGATTCGCCGGTCCTGAGCGTCCCGGTTGCGCGTGCGAAACAGCCAGCGGTAGACCTGCTGGCGTTCATCGACACTGGCGTCGATCGCCTCCGCCAGCGTGGCGTCGGGCACGCGCCGGCGCAAGCCGGCCAGCCACAATGCCAACGGATGGGTGCCCGCGACATAACCCCGGTCGGCCAGCGACATGTGGCCGCCGCCAAATCGCGCAAACAAGGCGTCGCGCTCGCGCTCGGTCAACGCCACATCCGGCAGATGGCGCCGGATGAACAGGGCCAGCGCGCCGGCGTCGCCGCCGGGCTGCAATTCGCCGAACACACTGGCCAGCCGCGCGGATGTCAGCGGCCGCCCCGCGAGCAGCCGCGCCACGGCGGCGTCGGGCTCCAGGCCGTCGTAGACACGGTAATAACGCGCCAGGTAGTCGCGCCCTTCCATGTCGGCAAAACGTGCCAGCAGCGCCGTGCGCGCGGGGTCGCTATTGTCGGCGCGCAGCGCGGCAGCCGTGCCCGCATCCTCGAACATCAGGTGCCGGACCAGGTCACGCATCAGCCGGATGTAGACCAGGTTGACCGATCGCGTGGTGGCCTCATGCACCGTCAGTTCCCGGGCGTTGTCGGCGGCCTCGAAGTTGCCGAAACGGTGCAAGCCACCACCCGTGAAGAAAGCCTCGGCCGGGTTGGCGGAGTAGGTACGCTGCATCGCAGCGTCGAGCATGGCCTGCAACGCCCGGTCGCTGGCCAGCAACAGATACTGCCGCGCCCACTGGCCGAGCGCGTCACGCGTGTCGATGTCGACGGCCTGGAGTTCGATGGCATCCATCGGACTCCAGCGCGCGTGCAACTCCGAGACCAGGGAGAGGTAGGTCACCTGCGTGCGCAGCTTGGCCGTCGACCCGAGGTCCAGCCGCGCACCTTCGTTGATGTCGAATGGCTGGTTCCAGTTGTCGGTCTGCACGCGCAGCCGGTTGACATGCTCCCCGCGCTCGAACAAGGTGAAGCTGAACACCAGGGGGCTCGGGTCGTCACCCTCGGACAACAGGTAGGGGCCAACCAGGCCTGCGGCTTTGGCACCGGCACGCTCCGACAGGCTGCCTAGCAGCGCGACCCCATCGCGTTGCGCCCGTCCGTCGATGCTGCTGCCCGCGTCGGCATCGAGCCGGTCCAGGACGTAGTTGCTGGTCGTGCCCAGCAAAGCGCCGAGATGGGCACGCAGCGCGGTTGTCGCCTTGCGCTCGCTGTAGGGCGTTTGATTGACCTGTTCGTCCCACGGCGGTGGGCCGGAACGCAGATCCAGAGCCAGCGGCAGGGCTGCATCGCGCAATGCGGCGGAGATCACACCGGCCTCGGCCAGCAGCCGCAGATGGGCATTGACCAATCCGGTGAGGCCGGTCTCGGCATCCGGTCGGCCCAGGTAGTAGGTCGGGCGTCGCTGCGCAATCAGCAGCGACAGCACCTGCTTGAAGGCCAGCGCCTGGCGCACCAGCAAGCCAGCGTCAGCCGACAGTTCACCTGCATCGGCGACCAACAGTGCGATGACTTCATCGAAGGCACGTCCGTACCAGGCTGACACGGCGGCACCGAGCCCTTGCACCTCGCCAATGCCCGGCCGTGCGGCCAGCGGCACGGC
>CAZADK010000255.1:0-6593 GCA_964483855.1 uncultured Rhodoferax sp. | reverse complement strand
CCCTGATCGACACCGGCAGCCGCATGGACGAGGTGATCTTCGAGGAGTTCAAGGGTACTGGCAACTCCGAGATACACCTCGATCGCCGGCTGTATGAAAAGCGGGTCTTTCCGTCGATCCAGCTCAATCGCAGCGGTACCCGGCGCGAGGAATTGCTGCTGGCCCCGGAAATCCTGCAAAAGACCCGCATCCTGCGCCAGTTCCTTTACAACATGGACGAGATCGAATCGATGGAGTTGGTGCTCAAGCAGATGCGTGCGACCAAGACGAACAACGAATTCTTCGAACAGATGCGTCGCGGCGGCTGATCACGCCAAACACTGGCACAAAACCGTGCCATAATCTGCGGCTTTACGCGAAAAGTACGCCTGGAAATTTTCGGTTTGCGCAACGGCTTGCGCAATGCCAGACGCGGCTGACGCACCTGAAGGAACACACATGAAAGACGGAATCCACCCCAACTACCGCGAAGTCTGCTTCCAGGACTTGTCCAACAACTTCAAGTTCGTGACGCGCTCTTGTGTCAGCGCCAAGGACAAGATCACGCTGGAAGACGGCCGCGAGTTGCCGCTGTACAAGCTGGAGACCTCCAGCGAGTCGCATCCGTTCTACACCGGCACGCAGAAGTCGGTCGACAACATGGGCGGACGGGTCGAAAAATTCCGCAACCGTTTCGGCAAGACAGCGGTCAAGTAAGCAACGTTGTACTGCGACGAAGGGCAGCCCGGGCAACCGTGCTGCCCTTTTGTCATTTTCGAGCCCTCGCGCGGCATCTGCATTCCCCCACCGTGAGCCAGCCCACTCCCGCCATCGTCGCCCAGGGTGCTGTTCGCCGGCTGCCCCGACTGGCGCTGCTGTTGCTGTGCCTGGCCTATATCCTGCCCGGTCTGCTCGGACGCGAGCCATGGCGCAACGCCGACATGGCCACCTTCGGCTACATGGTCGAGATGGCCCGTGGCGCCACCAGTTGGCTCGACCCCCAGTTGCTGGGCCTGCGGCCAGAGGCGGATGGACTGTTGCCCTACTGGATCGGAGCCTGGTTCCTCCAGTGGGGCCCTGCCTGGACGTCGCCAGTTTTGCTGGCGCGATTGCCTTTCGCGCTGATGCTTGCGCTGACGCTGGCGGCGACCTGGTACGCGGTCTACAACCTGGCCTCCCATCCGCGTGCCCAGCCGGTCGCATTCGCCTTTGGCGGCGAGGCCAACCCGACCGACTATGCGCGCGCCATCGGTGATGGTGGCCTGCTGGCGCTGATTGCCTGCCTGGGACTGGCACAACTCTCGCACGAAGTCACCACACACCTGGCGCAGCTGTGTTTTGCCGCGCTGACGTTCTATGCTGCATCGGCCATCGGCCACCGCGTTCGGCTGCCCATGCTTGGCCTGGTGTTCGGGCTCGGCGGCCTCGTACTCAGCGCTGCACCCAGCCTGGCCGTTCTGTTTGGCGCGGGAGCGGCCTTGTTACATTTTCTGGCCGCGGAGCCCGGGCCGGGCGGGCGGCACCGGGCATTGCGCGCCGCGGGCCTGCTCGCGCTGGCCACGCTGCTGGCTGCCGCGCTGGCATCGGCGCTCGACCTGTGGCGCTGGCGCATCCTGCTGCCACAGGATGCCGGCAGCAAGGACTGGCGCAGCATGGCCCGGCTGCTGTTATGGTTCACCTGGCCGGCATGGCCGCTGGTCTTGTGGACCTTGTGGCGCTGGCGACGACAGATCGTGACGGCGCCGGTCAATCTGCACCTGGCTCTGCCCATGTGGTTTGTCGCGGTCACGATCGCCGCCACCTTGACCACCAAGCCGGCCGATCGCGCCTTGTTGCTCTCTTTGCCGGCACTGGCCACGCTGGCCGCATTCGCATTGCCGACCCTGCGCCGCAGCGTGGCCGCGTTGATCGACTGGTTCACGCTGCTGTTCTTCACCGGCTGCGGCGTCGTCATCTGGGTGATCTGGTTCGCGATGCAGACCGGTGTTCCGCGCCAGGCTGCGGCCAATGTCTTCAAACAGGCGCCCGACTTCCAGGCCACGTTCGATCTGGCAACCTTCGTCATTGCGGTGTCGGCATCACTGGTGTGGGCCTGGCTGGTGCAATGGCGCGTCGGACGCCACCAGACGGTGATCTGGAAAAGCCTGGTGCTGCCTGCCGGTGGCGCCGCCTTGTGCTGGCTGCTGCTGATGACGCTGTGGATGCCCTTGCTCGACTTTGTGCGCAGCTACCGACTGGTGGCCGACCGTGTCGCCGCCCAGGTCGGTTCCAGCAGCTGCCTGCAGGTGAAGGACCTGGACCGCGACCAGATTGCGGCGCTGCAGTTCCACGGCGGGTTCCGGCTAACACCTATGGCACCGGATGCCGCGTGCACCTGGCTGATCGCCGATCCGCAATTGCTGGCACAACGTGGAAACCAGGCCGACCCGGCTCGATGGCAGTTCCATGCGCGCATCCAGCGCGCCTCTGGCAAGGGCGACGAATTCCACCTGTTCCGCAACATCACGCCGTGACGGCGTCGGCATCGCGGCGTTCCGCCTGACGGACCGGCTGTACGCGGCTGGACGGAAACACGATCGCGAAACGCGAACCCTGGCCAGGCTTGCTGGCAATCTGCAACTGCGCGCCATGGCGTTGTGCGACATGCTTGACGATCGCCAGGCCCAGTCCGGTACCGCCGGTTTCGCGCGAGCGGCTGCGGTCGACGCGGTAAAAGCGCTCTGTCAAGCGCGGGATATGTTCCGCTGCGACGCCTGGCCCGTCGTCGGTGACCGAAAACTCGCCGCTGCCGTCCGCGCGCAAGGTCCACCGCAGGAGGACCCTGCCGCCATTGGGCGTGTAGCGGATCGCATTGTTGACCAGGTTGGCCAACGCGCTGTGCAACTCCGACTGCGAGCCGGCGACCCGGCAGTCCCGGTCGATCTCCGACACGATCACGTGCCCAAGCTGGGTCATCAGCATCGACAGGTCCCTGCCTTCCTGTTCGCACTGTTGCATCATGCCGCGCACATCGACCCATTCGTCCAGCCGCGGCAGCGGGCTGCCCTCGAGTCGCGACAGCGTCAGCAAGTCGCTGACCAGCGTCTGCATGCGCTGCGCCTGCTGCGACATCAGCGCCAGGTAGCGCTGGCGCTCCGGACCGTCCAGGGGCAGGTTCTGCAGCGTCTCGACAAAGCCGCTGAGTACGGTCAACGGGGTACGAATTTCATGCGAGACATTGGCCACGAAGTCCCGTCGCATGGCTTCCGCCTGCTCGAGGGCGGTGACGTCGCGCGACATCATCAGACTGCGCCCTTCACCGTACGGATGCAGGTGCACCGACAGACGTACCGGCCGGCTGCTGCTGCTGGCAGGTCCGGGAATCACCACATCGTGGGTGAAGTCGCCCTTGGACTGGTAGGCGGCAAACTGCGGATCGCGGACCAGGTTGGCGACCTGCTGCAGCACGTCGCGCGTGGGATCGAAACCGAAGTGATCCGCAGCCGTCTGGTTGCACCATTCGATACGTCCATCGGCATCGAGCAGGACCACCCCGTTGGGCGACGCCTGGATGGCAGACAGGAATTCCTGCAACCGGTTATCGCTCTCGATCAGCTTGCGATCGCGGTTGTGCAACAGCCGCCGGACCCGGTCAGCGGTCTCCCCCCAATACCCCGATATCAACGGCGGGCGGCTGGTGTCACCCTCGCGCAACCAGCGCCGCAGTTTCTGGCCGCGGCGCAGGTCGATCAGCACCCACACCATGCTCGCGACCAGGATGCCGACAACCACGCGGTATTCAGGCCGCGCCAGGGTCAATACGAGGTACCCCGACAGGCCTCCCGCGAGTTGAAACAGGAAAAAGCGAAATATGCGCCAGATCATCAGCCGATTGTGAAGCGTGGCGCTTCAGTTCGGCTGCGACTGGGTCAAGGCGGTCAGCCGATAACCGACCCCGCGTACCGTCTCGACCATCGCGCCAGCGTCACCGAGCGCTTCGCGCAGGCGTTTCACATGCACGTCGACCGTGCGTTCCTCGATGTAGACGTGATCACCCCAGACCTTGTCGAGCAGCTGGCCCCGGCTATGCACCCGTTCGGCATGTTTCATCAGGTAGTGCAGCAACTTGAACTCGGTTGGCCCGAGCTTGAGCATGCGGTCCTCGAAGCTGACCCGGTGTGTCGCCGCATCCAGGTGCAAGGCGCCGATGGAGACACTATCGGCAACGCTCTCCGGCGCGCGCCGGCGCAGCACGGCGCGGATGCGCGCCAGCAATTCCTGCGTCGAGAACGGCTTGGTGATGTAGTCGTCGGCACCAGCGTCCAGGCCAGCGATCTTGTCGGGTTCGTCGCCACGGGCGGTGATCATCAGGATCGGCACTGGCTTGACGCGCGGGTCGGCGCGCCAGCGGCGTGCAAGGGTCAGGCCGCTGTGCCCCGGCAACATCCAGTCGAGCAGGATCGCGTCGGGCAACACTTCGTTGATCTCGCGCTGCGCACCGTCGCCATCGGCGACCCAGATCGGCTGAAAGCCGTTGTGGCGCAGGTTGACGGAAATCAACTCGGCAATCGCCGGTTCGTCTTCCACCACCAGGATACGAGGCAATTTCGCCATGTCATGTCGTCCTTGTCGTTCAGCGGACCACGGATTCGATCTGGTCCATCGGTGTATGGCGCACGTCGGCACCCTTGACCACGTAGATCGTGCATTCGGCGATGTTCTTGGCGTGGTCCCCGATACGCTCGACCGCCTTGGCCAGGAACAGCAGGTCCAGGCTGGGCGATATCGTGCGTGGGTCTTCCATCATGTAGGTGATCAGCTTGCGCACGAAACCGTCGAACTCGCGGTCGATTGCGTCATCCTCCTTCAGGATCGACAACGCCATGTTCGCGTCCAGGCGGGCAAACGCATCGAGCGACTTGCGCAGCAGACCCGAGGCCAGGTCGGCGGCGACCCGCAACTCGGATGCCGGCAAGTGGCGTGCGGCCCCGCTCTCGATGATGGACTTGACCATGCGTGCGATCTTGTCCGCTTCGTCTCCGGCCCGCTCCAGGTTGGCCGTTGTCTTGGAGATCGCGATCAGCAGGCGCAGGTCGCGCGCAGTCGGCTGGCGCCGCGCAATGATGGACGACAGGTCGTGGTCGATGTCGATCTCCATCGTGTTCACCTGCGACTCGGTTGCGGTGACCTGGCCAGCCAGTTCCACGCTGAACTGCGACAAGGCCTGCACCGCGGTACGGATCTGCGACTCGACAAGGCCGCCCATTTTCAAGACGCGGGTCGAGACCCCGGTCAACTCGCTGTCGAACTGACTCGAAAGATGCTTGTCGCTCATGGCAACTCCCTGGTATTGCTGTTGTATCAACCGAATCTGCCGGTGATGTAGTCTTCCGTCTCCTTGCGGGTCGGCTTGAAGAACATCTGTTCCGTCGACCCGAACTCCATCAGGTCGCCCAGGTACATGTAGGCGGTGTAGTCGCTGCAACGCGCGGCCTGCTGCATGTTGTGTGTGACGATGACCACCGTGTAGTCGCTCTTGAGTTCGGCGATCAGCTCTTCGATCTTCGCCGTAGAGATCGGGTCCAGCGCAGAACACGGCTCGTCGAGCAGCAGCACTTCGGGCTTGATCGCGATACCGCGCGCGATGCACAGGCGCTGCTGCTGGCCGCCAGACAGGCTGGAGCCATTCTGGTTCAACTTGTCCTTGACCTCCTCCCACAAGGCGGCCTTGCGCAAGGCCCATTCCACACGCTCGTCCATGTCGGTCGAATTGAGATTCTCGAACAGGCGTACGCCGAAGGCGATATTGTCATGGATCGACATCGGAAACGGTGTCGGTTTCTGGAACACCATGCCCACCTTGGCCCGGATCAGCGCGACGTCCTTCTTCGACGTCAGCAGGTTCTCGTCGTCCAGCAGAATCTGGCCTTCGGCACGTTGATCGGGGTACAACTCGTACATGCGGTTGAAGACCCGCAGCAACGTCGACTTGCCGCAGCCCGAAGGCCCGATAAAGGCGGTTACCTTGTTCTCGGGTATCTCCAGGTTGATGTCCTTGAGCGCCTGGAACTTGCCGTAGTAGAAGTTCAGGTCCTTGACCGAGATCTTGGCCTTTTCCTTGACGGCTTTTTCGGTATACATGATGGTGTGAATCCGATTGGAATGTTCTTGATGGGTGATTGTGCTCGGGCGCCTATCTGGCCCGGGTCAGAATCCGCGCGGCGATATTCAGGGCCAAGACGGCCAGCGTGATCAGGAATACGCCAGCCCAGGCCAGTTCCTGCCAGTTCGCGTACGGGCTCATGGCAAACTTGAAGATCGTCACCGGCAGGCTGGCCATCGGCTCGCTCAGGCTCGACGTCCAGAACTGGTTGTTCAGTGCGGTGAACAGCAGCGGCGCCGTCTCCCCGGCGATACGCGCTACCGCCAGCATGACGCCGGTGACCACGCCGGCGCGCGCAGCCTTGAGCGTGATGCTCAAGATCACCTTCCACTTTGGCGCGCCCAGCGCATAGGCGGCCTCGCGCAGACCGGACGGAATCAGCTGCAACATGTTCTCGGTGGTGCGGATCACGACCGGAATCACGATCAGCGCCAGTGCGATCACACCGGCCCAACCGGAGAAAGACTTGAAC
>CAZADK010000254.1:0-6602 GCA_964483855.1 uncultured Rhodoferax sp. | reverse complement strand
AGTCGGGATCGGTTCTCCCGGTGATCGCGCACCGACTTGCCGGCAAGGTGGCGAGCGTCACCGGTGCCGGGCGCGGCATCGGCCGCGCCACGGCGTTTCGCCTGGCGTCGGAGAAGGCCTCGGTCGCCGTGATCGACCGCGCCCGCGACAGCGGTGCCGATACCGCGCAGCAGATCATCGCGTCCGGCGGCAAGGCGATGGCCTGCGTTGCGGACGTCACCGATCGCAAGGCGATCCGGGAGGCGGTCATGGCAATCACCGCGAGGCTGGGCCCGATCGACATCCTGGTCAACAACGCCGCGATCGGAAGACCCGCGCTTTTTCTGGACATCGATGACGACAACTGGAATGAAATCATCACCAACAACCTCGGCGGCGTGTTCATCGTCAGCCAGGAGGTCGCGCGGCACATGTCTGCAAAGGGCTCCGGTCGCATCGTGAACGTCGCCTCACTGGCTGCCCATACCGCCAACGAGACCCAGGCAGCCTACGCCGCGGCCAAGGGCGCCGTGATCGCCATGACCCGGGTGATGGCGTTCGAACTCGCGCACCGGGGCATATCGGTGAACGCCGTCTCGCCAGGGCCGATCGAAACGGACTTGGCAAGTACCATGCTCACGCCGCAGGCCCGGCTGGCCCGCGAGGCGCGGATTCCACAAGGCCGTTTCGGCACCGCGGACGAGGTCGCTGCCGCGGTCGCATTCCTGGCGTCGCCTGATGCATCCTATGTCAATGGCGAAGTGCTGATCGTGGACGGCGGCCTGCTGATTGCGGGCATCCGGGCAAGCGGCACATGACAACTGAAAGGACCCCACCATGACTTCAACAACCCATGACGACCCGCGGCTCGACCCGGCCATCCGGCCCAGCCGCACGGCCATCATCCTGATCGATCTGCAAAACGACATCATCCGCAATCCGAACGGACCCTTTTATGGCGCCATTGCCGAACAGGTCCGCGACAAGCAGTTGGTCGAAAAGGTGGTGAAGCTGACCGAGCGTGCGCGCGCTGCGGGCGCCTTGGTCTTCTACATCACCGTGGTGCGCAGAAGAGACTATGGCGATGTCGTCAACCAGATCAGTGAACTGGTGGCGACCGGAAAGGCGCCGCCGCCGAAGCAGCAGATTTCCCTGATCGAAGGCAGCGACGGTTCCCGGCTGGTGGACGAACTCAAGCCCCATGCCAGCGACTATGTGCTGGTCAAGAAACGCCGCAACGCATTCCACCAGACCGAACTCGATTTCCATCTGCGGGCACGCAACATCACCACCGTGGCCATCGGCGGGGTGGCGACCGATCTGGGTGTGGAAAACACGGTCCGCGATGCCTGGGACCGGGACTACAACACCATCGTCCTGCCGGACATCTGCGTGTCGGCTCCCGCTTCGGCGCATGACTACGCGATTGCCAATGTCTTCCCGCGGATGGCCCGCATCATGACCACCGAGCAACTTGTGCTGGAGATGGACAAATGCAAAGGCCAATGACCGTGCGCGCTGCGTTCGCTTGCGGGCGCCTCTGACCAACCATTGGACGCAATGATGCGCAGGAACGACCCGTTGGCGCAAACGACCGGCGCGTCAGCGTCGTGGACGGATCACGTACTCGGTGGTGTAAAAGCGTGGCCCCCCGGCGACGAAGTGCGCGGTGTCCTGCAGGATCTCCTGCATGCCACGCGCACTGTCCACGAACGCATGCAGGAAATCTGCCTCCGTGGGGAAGTGCATGATCGGCATTCCCCGGGCCGCGGGGCATGTGTCCGTCAACGGCTGGTCCACCCAGTTCTGCACATACAGCGCGCTGCCGATGTGCACGCGTTCGGCCAGCGCGGCATGCAGGGTCCAGCTTCGCCTGGCAGCGGAATCAGGCATGTCGGCATGAAACATCAACCGCCCGATCAGCTTGACCCCAGCCGACGGCTGACCTTGCGCAAACGGCCTGCGATGGTAGATCTGCGTCGCGGTCACGGCATACGCGTGCAAAGCCGCCACAGTGCCGTCGAGCGCCGCGTGCATGTCGGCCGCGATTTCCCTCCCGCTGCGCCGCCCCCAGATTTCAATGATCGCGTCGTACTCCGGCGGCAGGCCGAGGCTGCTGTCACTGGGCGGCCGGTAAGGCAAAGGCTCTGGTGGCACACGCACCAGGTTCACCGTCATCGCTTCGTCGCGCAGCGGCGCGGGCAGACCCGACGAGCGCGCCAGAGCCAGGATCGCATGTTGGAAATCGTTGCCCGACGCCGCAGCTGCGGCGCGCAAAAAAACCATGACCTTGTTCACGCGTGCGCTCCTGGAGTTGTCAGCCGCTTGCGCCTTGCGCGAGCCAAGGCGACGCCACGTCCGACGGATTGTCGCCACATGGCGCGCTGCGGCACAAATGGTGCGCTCGATTCGCATTTCCAGACCGTTGTGTGCGCTAAACTGACGCGCGGAAAGTCTTGGCGCCACGACCATATCGAATGAAAGGAGACCGGATGTCCGATCACGAAGCGTCCGACATGAACGCGACCAATGCCCACCACCGTGGACCGGGAACCCGGTTGCTCGAGGTGGTCTGTGCCGCGCTGCTGGCGTTCATGGTGATCATGCTCTTCGTCCAGGTGTTCAGTCGTTATGCGCTGCAGAACCCGCCGGACTGGACCGAGGAGTTGGGTCGCACCGCCTTCGTGTACGTCACTTTCGTCGGTGGCGCGCTGGCCGTCGCGCGCAACGCGCATCTGAAAATCGACACGGCCGTCAGAATGCTGCCGCGCGCCGTGCAAGCCTGGGTACGGCTTGCAACCACCACGATCGCCATCGTCTTTCTCTGCTACGTGTTGTACTACAGCACGCTGATGTTGCCGCGGCTCGCGTTCCAGCCGATGACGGCTCTTCCTTTTCTGTCCAAGGCCTGGTTTTTCGCGGCGGTTCCGATCGGCTGCTCCCTGATGCTTTTTTATGAGTTGCACCGGCTGTGGGTCGAGGTTCGCGGCCTGATGGGCAAGCCGGTCGCGGCAAGGAGTTGAATCCATGCTGATCCTGCTGTTCACTGTTTTCGTGATCCTGCTGGTGATCGGGCTGGACCTGTTCTCCGCCATGGGCACTGCCAGCCTGATCTACCTGTTGGCCACGCGCGGCGGCGACATGCCTTTGCCCCTGACGCTGATTCCGCAACAGCTGATCGCGGGTGTGGACTCATTCCCCCTGCTCGCCGTGCCCATGTTCCTGCTGGCTGGCGAGTTGATGACGCGTGGTGGCGTGACCACCCGACTGATCAATTTCGCCTCGGTATTGGTCGGGCACATCCGCGGCGGCCTGGCGCAGGTGTCCATCGTCACCAATGTGATCATGGCCGGCATGAGTGGCAGCGCCGTGGCAGACGCCGCCTCCACCGGATCGGTCCTGATTCCCGGCATGGTCCGGCGCGGTTACTCGCCCGAGTATGCCGCTGCGGTGATTGCGTCGGCCGCCTGCATCGGTCCGATCATCCCGCCGAGCCTGATGTTCGTCGTGCTGGGCTCCATGGTCAGCGTCTCGGTCGGCCAGCTGTTCGCTGGAGGAGTCATTCCCGGGCTCTTGATGGCGCTGGCCATGATGATCGTGGTCTACCGGCAAGCGCTGAAGATCAATCTGCCGCTCGAACAACGCGCAGACTTTCCCGCCTTCTGGAAGGCTACGCGAGAAGCCGCGTTGGCGCTGGGCATGCCGGTGATCATCCTGGGTGCGATCCTGAGCGGCTTTGCCACTCCGACCGAGGCCTCGGTGGTGGCCGTGGTGTACGCTTTCATTCTCGGGGTTTTCATCTACCGGGAAATCAGGTTTTCGGAACTGATCGACATCTTCTCCAGCGTGGCCATCACATCCGCGGCCGTGATGCTGACGGTGGCGGTGGCACAGCTGTTTGGCTGGATCACGACGGCGGAAGGCCTCGGGAAGATCCTGGGCACGATGCTGAGCAACATCACCCAGGAGCCCTGGGTGTTCCTGATGATCGTCAACGTGGTGGTGTTGCTGCTCGGAACCGTCATGGAGCCGATTCCGATCATGATCCTGACGGTGCCGATCCTGTACCCGGTGTCCGCGCAATTGGGAATCGACCCGGTGCATTTCGGGGTGGTGATCGTGCTCAATCTGATGATCGGGTCATTGACGCCGCCGGTCGGCATCAACGTGTTTGTCACCGCCGCGATGGCCAAGGTACCGGTGATGCGGGTCGCCCGGCAGGCGATGGGGTTCATCTGGATCCTGATTGTGGTGCTGCTGTTGATAACCTACCTGCCCCAGCTCGTTTTGTGGCTTCCACAGCTGCTGTATCGATGACATAATTTTCTTGCAGGTATGGAAGGGCAGGGCCTGTGCCAGTCATGGATTGCGGCTCGTCGAGGTCTGTTTCGTTTTCTGGTTGATTTTCATTTTTTTCGTTCACTTCACAACTAAAGGAGACACGTTATGTCGCATCAGATGAGTAACTTCAGTGCCGGTCATTTCCTGCGCCTGGTTGGCAGATGGTTATTGCCAACGCTGCTCGGGCTTTCACTGGCTTCCGCGTTCGCACAACAACAACAGGATCTGAAGTTCCGTTTCGCCACGGTTCAGCAGCCCGGCATCTACCTCGATGGCATCACCAAGTTCACCAACCTGGTTCGCGAGCGCACCGGTGGCAAGGTGCAGATCGAGGTGTTCTGCTGCAACCAACTCGGCGGCGAGCGCCAGATCATGGACGGAGTCAAGCTGGGCACGGTCGGTATCGGCTCCATCGGCGCGACCGGCTCGGCCACCTACGACCTGTTGTTCATGCCGTTCGTGTTCCGCGACCTGGCTCATGCGACGACCGTCGTGAACGGCGCGGTCGGCGCGAAGTGGCAGGACGACTTCTACAAACAGACCGGTGTTCGCCAGATCGGCTATCTGATCAACGGCTCCAGGATTTTCCTGACCAACAAGCGCATGCTCAACAGCCCGGCCGACGCCACGGGCATGAAGATCCGCGCTCCTGAAATCCCGGTGATCGTGGCCTCGCTGCGGGCGCTGGGCGCGAGCCCGGTGGTGATTGCTGCTCCGGAGTTGTACACCGCCTTGCAGCAAGGCACGGCTGACGGATGGGAAGGGCCACTGGCCTACATGGCCGACAACAAGCACTGGGAGGTCGCCAAGAACCTGGCCCTGGTCGAATGGATCTTCAACATCACCAATACCGTCATCAACGACGACATCTGGAACAAGATGACTCCAGCGACGCAGAAAATCATGCGTGACTCCTGGAAAGAGGTCGCGGCCGAGATCACCCAGAAAGAATGGGCCAAGCAAGCCGAGTTGGTCGAGATGTTCCGCAAGAATGGGGTCACGGTGGCCAAGCCCCCGGTGGGCCCGTTCCAGGAGGCCACCAAGGATGTCTGGAAGCAGTTCGCACCGAAGGTCTGGGGCGAAGGCGTCTACGAGCAAATCCAGGCCACCAAGTAACCGCTACGCAGCAGCCCCCGGCGCTGCGGCCATCCAGGCGCCGGTGTGCGGATCAGTCGACCTTGCGGGGCAACTGCATCAGCACACTGTGCGCGACGCCCCCGTCGATCACCAGTTGGTGACCGGTGATGTAGGCGGCCTCGTCCGAGGCCAGCCAGATCACCGCATTGGCCACGTCTTCCACTGTTCCGAGCTTGCGCAGCGGTACGCCGCTGCCACGCAAGGCACGCACCCGCGGATCGGCGAACAATGGCGCCGACATGCCCCCGTCGATGAAACCCGGCGCCACGCAATTGACGCGCACGCCGGAGGGACCGAGTTCCAGCGACAGATGTTCGGTCAGGTTGGCGACCCCGGCCTTCGCAGCTGGATAAGCGCCCGCTCCGGGCCCGGGTTGCACCGCATTGAGTGAACTCAGGTTGATGATCACACCGCTTGCGCGAGGAACCATGCGAATGCCGGCCTCACGCGCGACGATATAGGTACCGGTCAGGTTCACGTTCAGCACGGTGCGCCAATCGTCGACGCTTTGCTCCAGCAACGGTCCGAATCGGACGATGCCCGCGTTGTTCACCACCAGATCCGGCACGACGCCGAAAGCGTCGAAGGCATCGCGCACCTGATGCTCGTTGGTGACATCCGCCTGCAAGGCGACATGACCGGAGCCCGGCAAGGACCCGATGAGCGCCTCGCAATCGGCGCGATGGAGATCGAGCACGCCGACACGGTACCCCGCCTGCACCGCGCGCGCGCAGATTGCAGCACCCAAACCCCTGGCACCGCCAGTCACGATAGCCGTCTTGTTCATGATATCGAACTCCTTGCATCGAACAACACCTGTTGACCTCAACCGCGCATGATCACGGCGCAAGCCTGCGCAATAATCATGGGGGCATTCTAGAGAGTGCCCACAGCCCTGACTTCGCCAGGCCCCCCGAGGGGGTGCGAGGAAACTTGGGAGCCGCCCGGCGTTTCCTCAAGATCGGCGCGACGATCGTCTCACCATGCGTGGAGACAGGCAAGACACCACGGCAGCGCGAAGGCGCGCCCAAATGCCGAAACCGCGAAAGGAGCACGCATGAACATGGAGGCCGACTCACGAGGGCAGGGACGCATCGCGGTGGACATCGGCGGCACGTTCACCGACATCATTTGTTGCCCTCCCG
>CAZADK010000253.1:0-6608 GCA_964483855.1 uncultured Rhodoferax sp. | reverse complement strand
ACCCGGAGAGGGGCGCTACTTTGTTGGAAGCGGCGATAAGGCAACTGAGCGCGGTGGAGGTGGCGAAATGACGGTCCTTGGCAATCTCCGTGCAGCGCTTGCGACGTTGGCAGCATCATGTTTGCTGGCACTTTCCGGCTGTCAGGCCGCTGGATCGATGTTGGTGGAGGTTGATGTCTACAAAGGCCCGCTGACAAAAGGCAAGTCCGTGCAATTCGGCGAACTCGTTGGGGTAGTCGATGAGGCCGATGCACTGCTGACCATATTCCAAACGAATGCGGCACCCATTGCGGGAAGTTGCGCACCGCCCGCAGGCGCAGAAGAAAAGCAACTGTGCGATGCCGTCGGGCGCGCTCGAGCGATTCAGAAGTTATTGAGCGCGTTTCCCGACACGAACCGCGATATCGCCCTGAATAAGCTCAACGACGCAGCAGCTAAAGTCGAACTAGGGACCGCGACTCCGCAGGACCAGAGAATCATCGCCAACGCAACGATGCAAGCCACGCGCATCGCCACCCAGTTGAAGGTGGAGGCATTTTATTGGGCCGAATCACAGATCGGCCAGATTCCAAGTCGAGCCAGCATTCGTTCGCTGCTTGTCGGATACATCAACCTCGTATCAGAACTTTCGAATCAGATTGCGTCGCGAACTGACACGCTGGCGAAGCAATTGGACCGGGGGCTGCAGGGCTCCAGTCTCGCGCTGAGCGACCATCTAAAGGATGCCGGACCCACCGAGTTTCTGCATCTGTACGAGTGGTACGAAGCGACTCTGCCCGACCCTCTTTCCGTAGGTCCGAACAAGTTGACACCGCAAGACCGCACGCGCCTCGCCATACGCCTGTTCTCTGATCACTACTGGACCCGAATCAACCAGGTTCACGCGAGCGGCCAGGGCGAGGTTCGCATCGCTCTTATCAAAGACGACATCGGCAACTGGAACCTGAAGTCATTCGACAACGACCCTGAAAAATTGCTCAACGCCTATCGGGAACTCACGCTGGCCGGTATCGAGGCCGGAATCCGTGTCGGCAAGGCGGTGGGAACTGGCGGCGGGTCGGCGGGGCTTGAGCTGGCAAGCCAATTCGCCCGCGGCCGGCTTGGTTCGGGGCAGGCCGCGTCATTGGGTTCCGCACGCATTGACGTGTTGCGGGCTCGTGCGCAATCTGACCTCGAGGCGCTGAAAGTCGAAGTCGACCAGCGCGGGCCCGCTCTGGCGAAGGCCGAGAACGAAGCGCAATCCGACTTCGACCGCAAGCAGAATAATGCGACGGTCAGTTCGAATGCATACAAGCAGGCCACCGTTGGCCGGGTGGCAACCGAACAGAAACTCGCCCTTGCTCGCCAGATCGGCACTTCGTCCGAGGCGCTGACGCGGTTGGAAAGTGATCTCGACGACTTTTTCCGCCAGGAAGAGATCAAGCGCGTGGAGCTTGGCCAGGCGCAAGATATTGAACGCGACGCCAAGTTGCTCCTCGATAGCGCGCAGAGAAAGCACCGCGACTTCATGAGTGGGGTATTTGCTGAAGCGAGGAAGGCGCTCGAGATCCATCGCCGCGTAATCGATGGCATCAAGGAATTGCAGGGCTCATCACCGCCAGGGCCACCCGCATTCGATGCGCGCGGCGCACCCGGTCTCCTGCGTGCCGCTGGGGCGGGCACGCGCTAGAAACTCGTAAGCTCTATAGATCGACTGCCAGGTTCCAGGCACCGCCAACATTCCCTTGTGTCAAAACAATTTCTGTTCCTGTCGTACAAGCGGGGTCCGAACACGACGCCGGTTATCGAGCGACTTTTCAGCCGCATCACGGTGCAGTTACAAGGTCGCGAAGTCGTGCCATTTTTCGACCGCAAGTCGATCGAGGCGGGCGAACCCTGGGAAGCCGGCATCGACAACTTCATCGCAAAAACCACCTTGTTCGTAGCCTTCATCTCCATCGATTTTTGGCTTTCCGACCAATGCCGGCGTGAACTCGATCTGGCAATTCACCGCTATGAAATCGAAAAGGCGCCGAAATTGTTGTTCGTGCTGGCCGATCAACTTGACCCAAATGACCTGGCATTTGACAAAGAAGCGGCGCGCAAGCAGTTGGGCGAAGCGGTGCCGGATGAAGCGAAGTTGGAACAGGTGGAAGATGCTGCGCGACGAGTGGCCACAGTGCGTGGCATTGGACAGTTCAATTTTCTTGGCCCCTATGATGACCACTCGGGGGCGCTGGTGCGCCTCATGTTCGAGGATCCGGTCAAGGCTGATCTTCAGCTGGCGCAGTTGGTCGAATCTATCAAGCAGTTGAAGGTTTTGGCATAGATGACGCAGCCGCTGGATCCGCGCCGTCTATTGGTCTCATGGCGGCCGTCGCTTTCAGAGTTCGGCGCCTTGGCGGATGCCTGGGTTGGGTTGTTCAAGCAGCGCATGCGCATTGAATGCTCGGCGTTTACGCTCATCGATGTGCGCGAACGCGGTGAAGACCGTGCCGCCGTTGCAAAAGGTGACAAAGCGAACCCGCGGGAGGGCGGATGGACCGATTTCATGGCTGTATGCACGCTGGACTACCTCGACGCATGTCGCAAGGAATCGAACCACGAACTGGTTGCCGATGCACTTCAGCAATTGAGAGATGGAGTGGAGGGGCAACGCTACTGGTTGGTGCGAATCGAAGACGTGGACCTGGATGATATTGCGCTGGATGTTAGGACAGCGCGCTGCAAGCCATGGGTTGACTACCGTGAGCGGTGGCACTTCATGGGACCTATCGACACCAGGAATAAGGACCGTCTTAGCGAGGCCATCAAGACAGAATGCATCGTCAGGTTCAAGTCTCATGTCCCCGATTGCGACATTTGTTCTGCTCCGCTCGGTGATCCCCCCGCTCCTCAGGGACTGCGGGGACGGCTGGGCCTTATATTTCAAAGCGCGCGTCTACGCTGAAAACCGGAGCTCCATATGTCGCCAATAACTGATGCCCGACTGACTTTTACGGGCAAAGGTGAACTCCCAGGCCGCTCATGGTGGCGCGCCGAGGAAGACGAGGTGACGTATGTTTCGCCGGCCGCGCCAACCGAGCCGCCCAGGGTGTTGCCGCTCGGTCATCCGGCTGCCTACGAAGCCAGCGAAGATTTGATCGCAGCCGTCAATACCGCGCTTGTATTGCAGAAGCCCTTGCTTGTCACCGGTAAGCCGGGCACCGGCAAGACCGAACTGGCCGAGCGCATCGCTTATGAGTTCGACCTTGGCCCGGTGCTGCGCTTCGAGGCCCAGTCGCTGAGCGAAGCCAATGACCTGTTTTATCGATTCGACCATATCGCCCAACTCATCGCGGCCAAGCTGGTCGAAGGTGGCCGCGGGAATCCCGAAGACGCCGACGTCATGAACTTCGTGCAATTCGGCCCCCTGGGCAAAGCCATCCTGCGGACAGTGCCGGGCCTGCACGAGAAGTTGATCGCCGAAGCACGCGAGATGAGTGGCGGGCGCTTCGTCGGCCTCGGAGCGCGCGGGCTCGACAAGGCGCTATCTGAGCCTGCGCAAGTGCAGGCGCCTCCCGTCGAAAAAGCGCGTCGCAGCGTCGTGCTGATCGATGAGATCGACAAGGCGAGCCGCGATTTCCCCAACGATCTGCTCAATGGCATCGACCGCATGGATTTCAAACTGCGCGAACTGCGATCACGCGACGTAAGGGGCGCAGGGCGCGAATCGCCGTTTCACCCGATTGTCGTGGTAACCAGCAACTCCGAGCGTGACCTGCCGTATCCGTTCATGAGGCGCTGCGTTTTCGCACATATCGGGGATCCGGATCGTGCGCAGATGGCGGCGATTGTTCGCAAACGCGTTTTTGGCGATTCGGCCAAGCCGCCGGAAGGCCAGGACGGACTACCTCCGCTTTTCTCGCGCCTGGTCGATGCGTTTATCGAGTTGCGCAATGGCGGTGATTTGCGATATCCGATCGGCACCAGCGAGTTTTTGGACCTTGCCACGGCGGCACGCCGACAGGGGATCGATGGGAATGCATCAGGACAGGACGTGATCGGCCGGCTGGAACAGCTCGTCGCCACCATAGCCAAACACCCGAATGACCGCGCCTTGGTACTGGCGCGTTTTGCGACCCTTGTTACCTGAGCCTGCGGTTCCGTGGATACGCCGCCCAGCAATTTGCAGCCCGAATGGCGCTTCCCCGGGCTGGACGAGTTGTTCGAGATGTTGCGCGCGGCAAAGCTTCCCATCGGGCCGAGCGAAGCGATCGATGCGACGCGCGTCGTACGTTATTACGCAGCGGTGACTGCCGCCGAATTGCAGACGCGTGAGTCGCTGAAGCTGCGCCTGCGGCCGACGCTGTGCAAAGCTCTTGCCGATCAATCCGTCTTTGACGACGTGTTCGAGCGCTGGAGCCAGTTGCCGCTCACGACGGAGCCGGGCCAGGTCATACCACCCACGCCGCCGGGTCCCTCTCCCCCCGGGTCGTCCAAGGACTTCATTCCTGGAAATGGTGAGAAGGCATCGCGCTGGCGGCAGGCAACCGCGCTGGCCGTGCTCGCTTTTGCGCTGATCGCCGCTGCGTTGTATGGGTGGCACTCGCGGCCGCCTGCTCTTGCGCCGGTGCCGGTGACCGCCAGCGCCCCGGCGCCAACGCCATCGCCGGTGATCCCCACCGCGCCTCCATCAGCCGCGAGCCCCGACGCAATCACCATTTACGGCTACTTTCCCGCCCAGCGGTACAACGAGCAGATTCGCGCTCCCTGGTTATGGGCTTTGGTGCTGTTGTCGGTGACGGGCCTGGCGCTGCTGATGATGGGGGGACAACCATTGCCCTTTGTTGGACGCCGGCCCGGAGGTGGCCCGGTCACGCTACAGGCGTGGCCGGCAAGCAAACACCTGCAGCATTTGGTGCTGCCGATCATGCCCTCGGTTGGAGGCCAGCTACAGCGGCACGTGAAGGGTGCCGTAGAAGACCGTCAGGCCTACGCGCGCCGGCCGCTGCTCGACCCACGCCGCACCGTCGAAGCGACGCTCGGGCGCCATGGCATGCCGACGCCGCGTTACCGATATGCCCGTTTGCGCCCGGCCTATCTGGTGCTCGTTCAAGCCGAGCGTGACGACAGCCTTGGCATTTTGTGGGCGCAGCGTCTGCGCGGCCTTGACGTGCGGGTGGACATCTTTCGGTTTGTGCTGGATGAAGGCGGTGGCGCGCCGCGCTGCCTGGAGGTTGGCGGGGCCGGCCGTCGCCTGCCTTTTGACATGCTGCCCAATCCCACTCCAGGCCAGCGGCTCATCGTCATTGCCGATCCGGCACTTTTGCATGGGCCCGATGGCCGCCTGCATGCATGGATGCGCGCGGCGCGGCTGAACCGATGGCCACAACGCGCGATGTTCACTCCTGACGAGCCGCGTACCTGGAACCCGAAGCAGATCGAGGCCCTGGAACAACGCCACGGCAACGACCGCGGCATGCTGGTGTTTCCCTTTGATGACAACGCGCTGGCCGCCTGGGGTACCTGGCTGGTGCACGAACGCCTGCCCGAGTTCGAGTTGGCCGACCCGCAACTCTTTCCGAAACTGCTGCGCGAGAAAGAGACGCTGTTCGTGGGTGACGCCGATCCAGCCAAGCTCGCGCCCACCCCACGCGAGATCGGCAAAGTGGTGTCGCGCCTCGTGAGCCAGTTGCAGGCCTATCTGGGCAACAACGGCTTCTACTGGCTGTGCGCGTGTGCCGTGCCGCCGCTGCTCAACAAGCGCCTCGCGCTGCTGCTGGGCGAGCAATATTTTCTTCGCTGTAACGCCGGTGAGGAGCGGACCAGGCTGTACATGGCCAACAACTGGCGCAGGCTTGCAAGGTTGCCATGGCTTCGGGACGATTCACAGATTCCGCAGTGGCTGCGACTGGCGCTGCTGGCTCGGCTGCCGGAGGCGATTCAGGGCGAATTGCGCGATGTCGTGCGCGGAACGCTTGCGCTGCAGCGCAGCGGTTCCGAGCCGGGCGCCCATCTTGGCTTCGACGTGCCGAGCCCACAGGAGATCGACTCCGCTGTTCCTGGCCATGCCCTCTACGTCGGATTTGTGCGTGACGGGTTGACAGCCGAACAACTCGTGCTGCGCATCAGCTCTGACTGGGAGCGCTGGCTGCCAGCCTTGATACGACGCCCGGCATGGTGGCAACGCACGGGCAATCGCTGGGCGCGCATGTCCCTGCAAGGCGGTCTTGTGGGCGGCGGGCCGAGCAGGTTGGCTGGCCTCGGTGGGGCGGCCATGCTGGTGCTTGGCATTGCTTGCTTGGGCGTGCTGGCTGCTTGGTCGCCCACTGACTGGCCAAGGGTATTGCGTCCATGGGTGTTTTCCGATGTGGCGCATCGGGTGGCGCTGAAACACACGGGACCGGTGAGTACGGCCACGTTCAGCCCGGACGGCACGCGCATCGTCACGGCGAGCTCAGACCACACTGCGCGGGTGTGGGATGCGGCTAGCGGCGCGCCGGTGGGCCAGGCCATGCAACACACGGGATGGGTGGAGGCGGCCACGTTCAGCCCGGACGGCACGCGCATCGTCACGGCGAGTAAAGACAACACTGCGCGGGTGTGGGATGCGGCCAGCGGGGTTCTGCTCTACGTACCGTTCCAGG
>CAZADK010000252.1:6260-6629 GCA_964483855.1 uncultured Rhodoferax sp. | reverse complement strand
ACCCTGTCGCACCTGGCCATCACCGGTGGGCAATACGGCATGCAGGCCGGCAATGCGGTGAACTCCGACAACCTGCTGCTGACCCATCTCGATGTCTACGGCAATACCAGCGGTGGCATCGATATCGCGAACGGCAATGACCAGGTGACGTTGCGCAACAGCCATATCCACCACAACGGCGGCATCGGTGTGCAATTAGGTGGCACGGATTCCATGGTGCGCGACAACCGTTTCATCGGCAACAGCAGTTCCGGCATCTATGTGGGCGGCTTGCGCAGCCAGGTGGTCGACAACGTGGCGTATGGCAACGGCAGCTGGGGTATCTCGGCCAGCGTCTCTGGAGGCGGTGCGGCGGAGTGGATCGTGATC
>CAZADK010000252.1:0-6160 GCA_964483855.1 uncultured Rhodoferax sp. | reverse complement strand
ACCCTGTCGCACCTGGCCATCACCGGTGGGCAATACGGCATGCAGGCCGGCAATGTCGATTCGGACCGTATCACGGTACGCAATTCGGATATCTATGCCAACACACAAGACGGCTTGTCGTTCGCGGCGGGCAATGATGACCTGCGCGTGCTGGGCAATCGGATACAGGGCAATGGCCAGCGCGGGCTCGATGTCAGCGGCGCGCGTGCGCTGATCCAGGGCAACGAAGTGTTCGGCAATGCGAATTACGGCATTTATGTCAACTACAGCGGCACGCTGGACAACCGCATCGTGGTGCGCGAGAACATCGTGCGCAACAACACCAGCCATGGCATCGTGGCGGGCCGCGAGGCATGGGTCGTCGGCAACGACATTTTCGGACACACCAATACCAACATCTACGGGGTGGTTGGCAGCAGCAGCAACGTGCTGGTGGAAGGCAACGACATCCACGACAACTACCACGGTGTCAGTGCGGGTTATGGCACGGTCGTGCGTGGTAACGAGATCTACGGCAACAGTCAGCACGGCGTGAACGTCAACGCGCAGTCGAGCGAGGGCGGCGACATCCTCGGCAACCGCATCTACGGCAATTCCATCGGTATCGTCGATGGCGGTTACGCGCATATCGACAACAACGTCATTTATGCCAACACCAACGTCGGTATCTACCTGGACTGGCGTCACCTGGCCAATGACTTCATCAGCAACAACACCATCTACCAGCCGGTGGGTGATGCCATTCGCTTGGTCAGTGGTGCCCAGGACGTGCGATTGTTCAACAACATCCTGTGGGTGGCGGCCGGTTATGGCATCAACGCCAATCCGGCTGGCCTGACCGGGCTGCTGTCGGACTACAACCTGATCCATACCGCAAGTGCCGCGGCACGCACCGGTTTGTGGAGCAATGTCGAGCGCGTGACGCTGGCCGACTGGCAGAGCGCCAGCACGCGCGATACCCATTCTGTCAGTGGTGCGCCGCTGTTCCTGGACATCGACGGCGCCGACAACGTGCTGGGCGCCACACCGGCCACCGAGGGCAGCGGCCACGACGACAACTTCGGCCTGCGCGCCGACTCGCCGGCCATCGATGCTGCCTACGCCTACCATGCGCCGCGGTACGACATCGAAGGGCGCAACCGCCACGACGACCCCAGCACGGCCAATACCGGTGACGGCTGGCCACTGTATGAGGTGGACGACAGTGTGGGCAACTTGTTTGTAGCCGGTGGCACGGCCAGGCCATACCAGTCCAATCAGGCGTCTTTCAATCTGGAGCTGGGTTTCGGCTTCAATTTCTACGGCGCGACCTACACCTCGGTGGCGGTGTCCACCGAGGGTTACCTGAAGTTTTCCGGCCCGGACAACGCCAATTCGGCCCAAAGCCTGGAGGTATTTCAGCGCAACGCCGTGATCGCGCCATTCTGGGACAACCTGACCACCTTCGGCACCGGGCGCAACATCTTCATCGACACCACGACGCCCGACCAGATCACGATCCGCTGGGCTGCGGCATCGCAGGCCGATACCAGCCGGGCGGCCAACTTCTCGGTCACCCTGATTGCCGATGGCCGTTTCCGCTTCGACTATGGCGCCGGCAATTCCGGGCTGGCGCCGCGCGTCGGAGTCTCTGCCGGCAACGGCTTCAGCTTCGTGCTGGCGAGTGGTTACGACGGCTCCGCGAACCTGGCCTCCGCCAACTCCTTGTCGTGGCAGGCGCAAGAGGGCCTGACGTTCTACGACATTGGCGCCTACGAATTCCAGGGCGACTCCAACGACACGACGCCGCCGCAGGTGGTGGTGGACAGCATCACCCAGTTGCCGCCCAATGGCGGCAGCACGGCGCTGGCCTTCTCGTCGATCCAGATCGGTTTCAGCGAATCGCTCGATGGCATCTCGGCGCGCAGCCCGGCCAATTACCAACTGCTGTTTGCCGGCGCCGATGGTGTGCTCGACACGCTGGACGATGTCCAGATCGGACTCGACCCGGCCTACTCCTTCCCCGAGACCGACCTGACGCTGCAGTTCGCGGGCGGCGTGCTTGCCGACGGCCTGTACCGGCTGCGCCTGTCGGGCACGCTGGCCATATACGATACAGCCGGCAACCCGCTGGATGGCGACGCCAACGGCAGCGCCGGTGGCGACTACCTGCATCTATTCACGATCGACCGCAGCAACAACACCGACCCGGTTGCGGATGCGCAGGCGGTGAACCTGAACGAGGACGGCAGCATTCTGATCACGCTGTCGGGCAGTGATGCCGACGGCGATGCGCTGGTGTTCGGCCTGTTCAGCAACCCGGTACATGGCGTCCTGTCTGGCTTCGACCCGGTTGCGCGCACCGTGACCTACACGCCCGATCCCGATGACTGGGGCTCGGACAGCTTCCAGTTCCAGGTCGACGACGGCAAGCTGGGCACCGCCACTGCCACCGTGAGCCTGAACGTGTTGCCGGTCAACGACGCACCGCAGGCCCCGGGCCAGGTGGTCAACCTGACCGAGGACAACCCGGTGCTCATCGTATTGCAGGCCGGCAACATCGAGACGCCCCGCAGCGGCCTGGTGTTCACGCTGGTCACGCCGCCAACCCAAGGCGCGCTGGTACAGGGTGCCAACGGCAGCTGGACCTACACCCCCGACCCCGATTTCTTCGGCGATGACAGTTTCACCTATACCGTCACCGACCGCGGCGGCAACGACGCCAGCCCGGCCACGGCGCTGACGTCGGCGCTTGGCACGATCACGCTGATCGTCAACCCGACGAACGACCCACCGGCGCTCGATGGGGTGGCCGACCGGGAGGTCAACGAAGGATCGCTGATCACGATACAGCTGGTGGGCCAGGACCCGGAGAACCAGAGCCTCAACTACAGCCTCGTGAGCGGCCCGGCCGGCGCGACGGTCGATGCGGCCAGCGGGCTGTTCAGCTGGATGGCGCTTGACGGTGATGCCAGTGTCGCCGTCACGGTGCGGGTCAGCGACGGCGTACACCCGGTACCACAGTCGTTCTCGGTCACCGTACACAACGTCGCGCCAACACTGGGCATGAGTGGCGACCCCGAAGTGGCGCTGGGCGAGGTGTACCAACTGGGCCTGTCCACCAGTGATCCAGGCGCCGATACCGTGGCATCCTGGGACATCAACTGGGGCGACGGCAACGTCGAGACGATTGCCGGCGGGGCAACCAGCGCCAGCCACACCTATGCGCTGGATGGTCCATACACCATCACGGCGGTGGCAACAGACGAGGACGGCAGCTACGATGCGGCGCCGGTGTTGGTGACCGTGCTTGCCGCCAACCTGGATCCAGTGGCACCGGGCCAGTTCGTCGAGACCGACGAAGACCAGCCGCTGGTGATCACCCTGGCGGCGATTGACCCGGACGGCGACACGCTGACCTACAGCATCATCTCGAACCCTGCGTTTGGAACCCTGGGTGCGCTCGATCCGGTCACCCATCAGCTGACCTACACCCCGGACCCGGACCATGTGGGCCAGGTCAAATTCATGTTCCGGGTCGTCGATGGGCAAGGTGGCAGCGCCACCGCCAGCATCGACATCAAGGTATTGCCGGTCAACGATGCGCCTGTGGCGGCAGACGACGACTTCGCTGTGCATGCCGGCCAGACGCTCGTCGTTGCCGCGCCAGGTCTGCTGGGCAACGACATTGACGTCGATGGCAACACACTGCAGTTTGTCAACATCGACATGACTGGCTTGCAGGGCACGGTGACGGTGTCGGCCGACGGTGGATTGACCTTCACGCCGAGCGCCGGGTTCGTCGGCCAGACCACCTTTGGCTACACCGTCGATGACGGTGCCGGCGGATCGGCTCAAGCGACGGTGACGATCGACGTCGGCAATCAGTCGCCGGTGCTCGATGCGATCGCCAACAGCACCGTTGTTGCTGGCGACGTCCTGTCGCTGACCTTGGTGGCCAACGATCCGGACCTGGTCGACAGTTTGTCTTTCGGTTTGCTGGACGGCCCTGCGGGAGCCCAGCTCGACAACAGCAGCGGTGTGCTGACCTGGACTGCGCCCTACCTGAATGCGCAGGCGGTGTACACGTTCACCGTGGGCGTCAGTGACGGCCTTGGTGGCGCCGACCAGCAGAGTTTCGATGTCACGGTCGATCCGGACCTGCTGCGGGTGAGTGGTGTCACCTGGACCAGCACCGGATATCAGCTGCGGTTCAATCGGGCGTTCGATGCGTCGACGTTGAATCTTTTCGATGGCCAAGGCGCCAACCGGGGCGCGGCCGACATGGTCTTGCTCGATGCAAGCAGCAAGCCCGTGGCAGGCAGCATCGTTGTCGATGCAGACGCCATGGGTCTGACCTTCGTCAAGACCGGCGCGCCGACTGGCAACGGCCTGCTGTCCGCAGGCGCCCACAACCTGACGCTGGACAGCCGCCTCGACGCCTTCGTCGATACCCATGGCCGGATGCTCGATGGCGACAACAACGGTGTGGCCGGCGGCGGATTCAGCGCCAGCCTGAACCAGTCCGGGGCTGCAACCGCCTTCGTCAGCCTGGGCGAGTTCAGCCGCGGTGCGGGACAAAGCGTCAACCTGCCAGCCAGCGGTGCCGGAATAGCCGTGCGCATCGGGAATGCCGCCGGTGCCAGCAGCGTCAGCTTCACGCTGCACTACGACGCCGACTTGCTGGACATGACCGGGGCGCTGAGCAACCTGCCCGCAGTGACGGTCACGACCGACCTGTCGGTAGCTGGTCAGATCGGCATCACTGTGACCGGTATCTCCGGATTGACGGGTGCAACGACCGAACTGGTGCACCTGACCGCGACCGTGCCGGCCAGCGCGCTGGCGCGTTATGGCCAGAGCCACGTACTCGACCTGCGCGACGTGTCGATCAACGGCGGCGCCATGCCGGTGCGCGACGACGACGGTCTGCATGTGGCGGCTTACCTGGGTGACGCGACCGGTGATGGCGCCTACACGTCAGAGGATTCGCAGGCCGTGCTCGATACGATCAGCCGCAAGTACACCGGGTTTGGCGCCTATCCGTTGGCCGACCCGGTGGTCGTGGCTGGCGCTTTTGGCAACGGTCGGCTCAGCGTATTCGACGTCCGGTTTATCGGCAACATGATCCACGGCGTTGCCCAGCCCTACATCCCGGCCTTGCCGGTGCTGCCGGCATTTGCGGTTGTCGATGACGCAGTTGCCGGATCGCTGCAGGCCGCATTTGCCGAAGCGGTGGAATCGGCAGTGCCAGTGCCAATGGTCGAGTCCCCGATGCCGGCAGCGGCACCAGCGCTCACCTCGGTTACAGCGCCAGTGCCGGTCCTCATTTCGCGACCGGCACCTGCGGTGGTTGTTGCGTATGCCGACGCCACGCAGCCATTGGCAAACGAGGCTGCAATCGGGCTGGCGCCAGTGGCAGCCTTACTGGCGGTGGCCACGCCCGAGGCCGCAGTTCTGGTGCCGGGCCTGGCTACGGTGACGAACAACCTGGACCTGACGCACTACCAGTCAATCCTCGATTTCGACCTCGCCGTGACGAGCCTGTCTGAACCGTTGGTGGCCCGGCAACCGGCAACCGGCCCTGACCCGCTGGCGTTTGCGCCCGACCCGCTCGCGTCGGCAGTGCAGCGCGATGGGCGCGATGGACGCGATCGCGACAGCCGTGTATCGGCCAGCTCCGAGTTGCGGGTCCGATTCGACCGTCGTGCGCGCCTGATCGACGCCGATGCCGGGGAAACGCGGCAGCATGCCTGGTTGCAGAACTGGGTCAGCGGACGGGACCCGCATGTGGCACGCAAGAACGCAGACTGGCGCGTCGTGTTGCCGCGTTCGTGAACTTGTTCCGCACGCGTCGGCTTTTTTGACAAGATGGACGCAGAGATAAAGCCAGGGACGGTGAAAACAAGGGATAGTGCGGTCAAGCGGAGCATGGCTTGAAATTTGCGTGTGACGGATTGAGGCCTGGCCCCGTGCGGGAGGCACGGGGTTAGCCGGTCTTTTTTTGGATGGACAAACATGATGATGACGTACAAGAACCGCTGGAATTTGGGCGCCGTGTTGTCGCTGGTCGCGGTGTTGGGCATGACAGGGCAGAACGCCCACGCCGTCGTGGACATCGATCCACTCATCACGACCTCGCCAGTCGATGCCGCGTCGCCGCCTGAAGGCCAGGCCTTTC
>CAZADK010000251.1:0-6634 GCA_964483855.1 uncultured Rhodoferax sp. | reverse complement strand
CGCGGCGCGCAGGTGATCGTGATCACCGATTCGATGGCATCGCCGCTGGTACCGGCGGCGCACGAAACATTGCTGGCGGCGGCGGCGCATCCGGTGCTCTCCAGCAGTTCGACAGCCGCGCTGCTGGTGATAGAAGCATTGGTGACCAGCCTCATGCTCAGCGGCCACGACCATGTGCGCCAGGCCGAGAAGCTGACGGACGCCATTGCCGCCTACATGGTCAATGGCAAACCGGAGGATGGCCCGCAACAGCGTCGCACGGGACGCAAAGCCACGCCCCTGCGTTGAGGCCGTTCCGCGGTTTGTCGACCCGATTCGGGGAGTCAGGACCAGGGGCCGTTCTTTCAGCTACCACGAGGTGGATAACGCCACACGGTGCGCACCTGCCGACGTAGCCCGTGTCAGGCGCCCATCGTCTCCGCCCATTGCAGCGCCTGCAGGTGGGCCCAGTTGATCTGGTGGTTGGTCAGGATCAGTGCATCGGCGAGTCGGGCAAAGTTCGCATCGTCGGCGGTTTCGCAGGCGATGGTCAATGCCAGAATCGGCGCCATCGGGCCCTTGCGGTGCAGCAGCGCGTCGGTGATCGGCTCCGGCAACGAGACCGCGCCAAGGGCTTTTTCCATCGGTATGCCGAGCATGGTGTCGAGCAACGAAAACACGCCGATGACAAACGCGTTGTCGTATTCCTCGGCCGGCAGCAGCTCGGCGGCCAGCAACTCCATCAGCCGTCCACGCACGATCGCCATCTGGCCGACAGCCGGTGGCATCCCACCCTCGCGTGACATGGTCAGCAGCAGCGCAGACCAGCGAAACAGCTTGTTGAGCCCCAGGATCATCACCGCGTGACGGAACGAAGTGATCTCGGTACTCAGACCGAAGCCGGACGAATTGATGTAGCGCAGCAGGTTGAACGACAAGGTTGCGTCGCGCTTAAGCACCTGCTCGATCTGCTCGGTGGGAGCGCCTTTGCGCACCGCGTTGATCAGCTGGATGATGACCGCGTGTGCCGGCCGGATGGTCTGGTTGGCCTGGACCACGGGTTTGGAAAACCAGTAGCCCTGGAACAGCTGCACGCCGAGTGCGGCGGCCTGTTTGTGCTGCGCCGCAGTCTCGACCTTCTCGACGATGATCTGTGCGTCTGGCTTCTTCTTCTGTGCCATCCGGACAACGTGTTCGACCAGATCAGCCTTGAGCGTGAGCAGGTCGATCTTGATGTAGGACGCCAGAGGCAGCCACTGCTCGTAGGCGGGTGTCAACACCGTATTGTTGAAGGCCAGCTTGAACCCGCGTCCTCGCGCCTCGGCCAGCGCCTTCACCGCACCGTCGATGGTGCTCTGCGTGTTACCGGCCACTGGGGGAATCTCGAGCACGATGCGATCGGGCTTGACCAGTTCCAGGTGTTCACTACCCAGGCTTGCAGGGGAGCAATTGACAAACATGGTGCGTTTGCCCATCAGTGTCGCGGTGTCGGCCTGCGACAACACCTTGAACAGCAGCTGTGCGTCGCTGGACGCATCGTGTTCGTTGAACCGGCGCGTTCGGTCGAACAATTCGTAGCCGAAGACCTTGCCCTTGTCGTCGACGATCGCCTGGCGGGCGATGGAAATGCTGCTGGTCTGGGAATCGTCAGGCAGGGGGATCGCCTGCTCGGAGGGCGTGGTCACGTTGGGCATCGGCCGGGTCCTGATGGGTATGGGTGCGATTCGCAGGCTACTCGGGATAGTACCCTGAATGGTCTGGTCGGCACTGCCGAGCGCAGTCTCATGCTGGCGCCGACGCACGGCGGGCGATACGGTGTTCTACCTGCGCGCAGGCACATGCGTCTTCATTGGTCCAGGCCCCCGAGGCAGATGTATTTGATCTCCATGAATTCGTCCAGCCCGTATTTCGAGCCCTCACGGCCGAGGCCGGACTGCTTGACGCCGCCAAACGGCGCCTCGGCGGTCGAGATCAGGCCGGTGTTGACGCCTACCATGCCCGACTCCAGGCGCTCGGCGACCCGCATCACGCGGCCTACGTCGCGGCTGTAGAAATACGCGGCCAGGCCGAATTCGGTGTCGTTTGCCCGGGCGATGACTTCGTCCTCGGTGTCGAAGGCGAAGATGGGCGCCAGCGGTCCGAAGGTTTCCTCCGTGGCGAACAACATGTCGTTCGTCGCGCCCGAGATCACGGTCGGTTCGAAGAACAGGCCGCCCAGCGCATGGCGCTTGCCGCCGGTGAGCACGGTGCCGCCCTTGGCCTTGGCGTCGGCAATGTGTTCCTCGATCTTGGCCACCGCCTTGTCGTCGATCAGCGGGCCTTGGGTGACGCCTTCGTCCACTCCGGGGCCGACCTTGAGCGCATTGACCTTGGCCACCAGCTTGTCGGTGAAGGCCTGGAGCACGCCCCTTTGCACGTAGATGCGGTTGGCGCAGACACAGGTCTGGCCGGTGTTGCGGTATTTGGAGATCATCGCGCCTTCCACGGCGGCGTCGAGGTTGGCGTCGTCGAACACGATGAAGGGCGCGTTGCCACCGAGCTCGAGCGAGAGTTTCTTGATCGTGTCGGCGCTCTGGCGCATCAGCGTGCGTCCGACTTCGGTCGAACCGGTGAACGTGAGCTTGCGCACCAGCGGATTGCGTGTCATCTCGCCGCCGATCTGGCTCGCCGAGCCGGTGAGCACGGCCAGCAGGCCCTTGGGCACGCCGGCACGCTCGGCCAGTGCGGCGAACGCCAGCGCGGAGAACGGAGTCAGGGTGGCCGGCTTGACGACCATCGAACATCCGGCGGCCAAGGCCGGGCCGGCCTTGCGTGTCAACATGGCGGTGGGGAAGTTCCACGGCGTGATGGCGGCGGTTGTGCCCACGGGCTGCTTGATCGCCAGGATGCGCCGGTCGGCCAGCGGAGCCGGAATCGTGTCGCCATAGGTGCGGCGCGCCTCGTCGGCAAACCATTCAATGAAGGACGCGGCATAAGCGATCTCGCCCCTGGCCTCGGCCAGCGGCTTGCCTTGCTCGCAGGTCATGATCAGCGCCAGGTCGTCGGTGTTGGCCAGCATCAGGTCGTTGAGCTTGCGCAGGGTGGCGGCACGGTCCTTGGCCGAGACGTTGCGCCAGGCCTTTTGCGCCTTGTCGGCGGCGGCGATGGCGCGCTCGGTTTCCTTGGCGCCACACAACGGCACCGTGCCGAGTGGCTCGCCGGTGGCCGGGTTGGTCACCGCGACGGTCTTGCCGTCGTCGGCGTCGATCCATTGGCCGGCCACATAGGCCTGCTGCTTGAACAGGGAGGGGTCTTTCAGTTTCAGCATGGGTCGATCATCGAAGTTCGAAGGAAGGAAAGATGGCGGTCGTCACGCGGCAGGCGGCAGCCGGCGGGCTTCAGGCGGCAGGCTTCAGCCGGTCATGGCACGTGTCAGCATGGCCAGGCCCTCGTCGAGCACCTTGTCCTCGATAGTCAGCGGAAACAGGAACCGGATCACGTTGCCGTAGACGCCGCAGGTCAACAGCAGCAGCCCGGCTTCCTGGGCGCGATGCTGCACCTGCTTCGTGAACTCGGCGTCCGGCGTGCCATCGGCCTTGGCAAACTCGACCGCGCTCATGCAGCCCAGGCCGCGCACGTCGCTGATGGCAGGCACCCTGGCGCGCAGGGCTTCCAGGTGCTTGACCAACTTCTTGCCGACTCTCTCGGCGCGCGCGCAGAGTTTTTCCTCGGCGATCACGTCCAGCACCGCCAGTGCCGACGCCACCGCCAGCGGATTGGCCGCGTAGGTGCCGCCCAGGCCGCCCGGCGCCGGTGCGTCCATGATCTCGGAGCGGCCACACACGGCCGACAGCGGCATGCCGCCGGCCAGACTTTTGGCCAGCGTCATGATGTCGGGCACGACGCCGTAGTGCTCCATCGCAAACATCTTGCCGGTGCGGGCAAAACCGGTCTGGATCTCGTCGGCGATCAGCACGATGCCGTGCTGGTCGCAGGTCTTGCGCAGCGCCTGCATGAATAACTTGGGCACGACGTAGAAGCCGCCTTCGCCCTGGATTGGCTCGACGATGATGGCCGCAACCTGTTCGGGCTCGATATCGGCCTTGAACAACTGGTGCAGCGCCTTGAGCGCATCGTCGACCGACACGCCATGCAGCGGCACCGGCATCGGCACGTGGTACACGCCGGCCGGGAACGGGCCGAAGCCGGCCTTGTACGGCTGTACCTTGCCGGTCAGCGCCAGGCCCATCATCGTGCGGCCGTGGAATGCGCCACCGAGTGCGATGACACCCGGGCGCTTCGTCGCGGCACGGGCGATCTTGATCGCGTTCTCGACCGCTTCGGCGCCGGTGGTGAAAAAAGCCGTTTTCTTGGC
This sequence comes from uncultured Rhodoferax sp., assembly GCA_964483855.1. Taxonomy (GTDB): domain Bacteria; phylum Pseudomonadota; class Gammaproteobacteria; order Burkholderiales; family Burkholderiaceae_C; genus CAISIP01. The sequence continues at coordinate 2,301 of CAZADK010000251.1, read as the reverse complement.
GTGTTTGCCCGGTGTCAGTGCATTGAGTTTCTCGGCCAGCTCGACCGTACTCTCGTACGGCACGACCTGGTAGGCCGTGTGGGTGAAACGCTCGAGCTGGGCCGCGATGGCCGCGACGATCTTCGGATGCCGGTGGCCGGTGTTGAGCACCGCGATGCCGGAGCCGAAATCGATGTAACGATGGCCTTCGACGTCCCACACCTCGGCGTTCTGCGCGCGCTGCGCGTAAATCGGAAAACCGATGCCGACACCCCGTGGCGTGGCAGCGATGCGCCGTGCGTCGATGTTCGCGTTGGATGGTTTGCCTGCCGCGGCAACATGGGCCGATTCGGCCTTGGAGTGGGTGTTCATGGTTTCCTCCCGGTTTGGGGCAATGGCGGCCCCAGGCGTGTTGTCACAAAACCAGTATAGGCCGGCATTGAATCTACCATTGGAACCGATTGCCAGCAGTCGATGGAGCCAATCCTCGCGACCTCCGTTCTTGGAACAACCCGGGTTATGGGGGGCACGCGGTCCAGCATTTCCCGTGACTTCGCTGCTGCGAAGGCTCTGGGGCAGAATCCAGGCTGACAACAAGGTGCCGCATGCGTTTTTTCTCCTACCGTGACCGCCCGGTGCATCGGGGCCCCTATCCGCTCGAACGCCTGACCCGCAGCCAGGCAACACCGGACCTGGCCGCCATCGCGCCCATGAAGGCCCTGTCGTTCGACGACCCGAACCCGGAGTCGCTCAAGCACGCGATGGTGCGTTACATCGGCATGTTCGACCTGGTGCGCGATGGCAGCGTCAATGCGCTGGCGGGGGAGGTGCCCGATGACTTGCAGCAACGCAGCGACCATTTCAAGGCCGCCGGTTATTACTTCGACGCCTCGATGATGGCGGTGGGCAACTTGTCGGCGGCATGCATCCTCGCCAACCCGATTCGCAACCCGATGGTCAAGGCCATCGGCGAAGAGCTGGCCCAGAGCCAGCCCAGGAGTTTCGCCGCCGGCATGGACATGATCCTGGCCGACGTGATGGAGTCGGCGCGCACTGCACATGGCCCGATTGACCACCACACCCATGTGTTGCTGATCCTGGTCGAATACCCGCGTGATCCGAAGCCCGATGAGCCCGGTTGCGATTGGGTCGCCGGCACCCAGGCCCAGCGCGCCGCAGTGTTGTCGGCCCAGACCGCGGTGTTGTTGTCGACCTATCTGCGCATGCTCGGCCACGAGGCGCGCGCCCACAGCGCCACCTGCAGCGACCTGGATCTGGGCAAGCTGGCCGTGGCCTGCGGGCTGGCGCATGCGGACGGATCCAATCCCTATGTCGGCAGGCGTTACGGGCTGGCTGCGGTCAGCACCCTGTTTGCAATGGCGCCAGACCGTCCGCTGGCGCCGCCAGCGCAGCAGCAGCGCTGGCAGTCGCACGGGCCGGCCTGGTGGCTGGGCCAGGGCACGCTGAAGAACGCGTTCAACCGCGAGGCGTACAAGGGCCGCGAGTTCCGCCAGGGTGCTTATCCGTTCGAGAAACTCAAGCGTGTCGACGAACCGACGACCTTCATCGATCATGCACGGGTGCCCCGTTTTCCCAAGCGGGCCGATTTCTTCGCCCGCTCGTTGTTCGGCGACCTGGGCAAGACCGTGCAGGATGCGGCCAAGGGCGGGCATTACGTGCTCAAGAGCCCGATCGGCGCCTGTGCACGGCGCGCGTTGGGGGCCTTGTTGTTGCTGCAATTCGGTGAGGCACGTGGCCCGGTGGCGGCCAGTACGCGCGATCCGCGGCGCAATGCCGACAACCTCAAGGCCGCGTCGTATTACATGGGTGTCGACGCCGTCGGCTTGTGCGCGGTACCGACATGGGCGTATTACTCGCACGACGCCGGCGGCAACGTCATGCCGGCCTACCACGCCAACGGCGTGAACCTGCTGCTCGACCAGGGCCACGAGACCATGGAGGGGGCGAGTGGCGACGACTGGATCGCGGTGGCGCAAAGCATGCGCGCCTATCTGCGTTTTTCGATGCTTGGCGGCATCATCGGCGAGCAGATCCGCCGCCTAGGTTATTCGGCGCGGGTGCATTCGGTGCTTGATGGCGATGTGTTGCAGCCGCCGCTGCTGCTGCTCTCCGGCCTGGGCGAGGTGAGCCGCATCGGCGAGGTCATCCTCAACCCCTACCTGGGGCCGCGCCTCAAGAGCGGCACGGTCACGACCGACATGCCGATGGCCTATGACAAGCCGATCGACTTCGGCCTGCAGACCTTCTGCCAGAACTGCAACAAGTGCGCGCGCGAATGCCCGTCGGGCGCGATCAGCGCCG